>CANHDN010000013.1 GCA_947459415.1 Bacteroidota bacterium | reverse complement strand
GCGCCACTAGCATTTGGTATTACAGTAATTCCTGTTGTTGGAACAATAACGTTTCCTGTTCTGTATGGAGCAAATGGATCTTTAGTACATTGTAAACTTACAATTGGTAAGCTGGTTGATTTCATCCAAGCTGTATCACCCATGGCACCGCCAAAGTTAAAAGTCATATGAGCTTTGCTTGAAACACTTGCATCTGCACCAAAGTTTAAGATCGGAACACCACCTAAACCAGTCCAGTCTCCCAATGTATCCATGCTTACCATTGGAGATAAATCATTACGCAAGAACTTCAAATTACTTTCAATATCGCCTCTTGTACTAACAGTAGCAGCAGCATATGAAATATAACCACCAGTACCTTGACCACCAATGATTATTTTGGCTGTGTCAATATCATAAGTATTTTGATTAGCTCTAAAAAAACGAACGGCATTGGCAACATCTTGCAAACCTCTGTAAGTTGCTTTTAACAATTGTTCTGTTGCAGCAGATTGATTGGTAGTAGTTGGGTTCCAACCAGAACGGTAATCAATAGCAGCCACTACATAACCTCTAGCAGCTAATTCATTTGCTAAATAAACAATACTGCTATCTTTACGATTTCCAGTAGTTTGTTTGTTTACAATACCTGGTAAATAACTACCTGTGTGAGCCAAAATTACCAATGGCTTTTTACCACTCACACTAGCTGGAGCGTAAACATCACATCTTAATTTGTTCGAAAACAATGGTGGTAATCCTGGTACTTGACCAGCCAAAATGTTTACCGATGCATTTGAATCGTATAAAATGTTCGTTGTTACATTTACCGAACTTACTTTGTCGATAAAAGTAACCTGTGCGTTTGCATGTATTGCAAACATCGTTGCTAATACTGCAAATGATTTTAGGAGATTTTTCTTCATACTTTAAATTTATTTTTGTTTATTTTAGTGTTATCAATAAAGTTGCTAAGTTAAAAATTAATTTGAAATATCCAAATAGGCCATGCCCTGAGGGCTATTTGCCAAAATCAAACAACAATGAAAAATAGGCCATTCGCCCAATTCTAGGGCCTCCGTATACCTGAATAACCATATTATTTAGGACATTACTAGCTCCTATTTTCATCGTCAATTTTTCTTTGGCAAAAAACTTATTCACTTGCACATCCATCATACCATAAGCAGGAACCACGCCAGTAAATTGAGGCGAACCTTCAAAATTAAACCCTTGTTGCCATTTCCAGTTGATGGCATATCCCCAGTCTGCTATTTCTACATCACCTATTTTAGAATTGATATTACGCCCATTAATACCTACATTGTATTTATGCTCAGGAGTATTAAATGCTGGAATCAATGGATCTGTAGAACCTTGCCTGTCTAATTTATTCCAGGAATAATTACCAGAAAAACTTAAGTATTTTTGATAGTAATAATTAGTACCAATAGTAAACCCTTGAGTAGTAACTTGATCCACTGCATTTGCACTTATACGATAAATTTTAACCTGACTGGGATATAAATCTGGCCAATCTACATCTGCACCTATTTTAAATCCTATGAAATCATCATACCAGGAATAATAATAATTTAAATCTACAAATAACTTTTCTCCTATGTTGCCTCTGTAGCCAAATTCGATGGTTTTAACCCTTTCTGGCCTTATGGGCGCAACATTGAAGTATTGCAATTTGTCTTTACCATTATTAAATGCGTCCACCAAACTTTCAACAGTAACTAAACTATCAAAACCTTGCAAATTACCTAATAAGGTTGCTCTTCCTACATTTAAATTGATGTATTGATCTGTAAGTGTTGGATTACGGATGGCACTGCTGGCAGAAACCCTAAACACATGTTGACCCTCTGTATAAACAATACTAGCTGCCGGCGACCATAAAAAATTAAAATTCTGGTTTTTATCCAACCTATTTGTAAAACTCACTTTCATTTTGTTATCAATAAATTTATGCTCTAAACCCAAATATGAGCCAAATTCTTGATTAAAAATTCTGTCCATTCCAACAGTATCCAAAAATATAGTGCCCCTACTATAGGGTGCATACAAACGATAATTACCTCCCAATCTAAGGTCTAAATTCTTCATTTTAAATTGCTTCTCTCCCATAAAATGATACAAAGCAGATTGATCAAAAAATCGTGATCCGCCCTCGCGGTTTGTAAGAGAAATTATTTCTCGATAGGCTGAATCAAAACGATTTGTTCCTGGCTCAAACCTGGCTAAACCACCTCTTAAGTTGTGAGGAATATTATCGGTGGCTGTGCGCACCATATTATGATATTTGGTGAGCGAATCATAATAAAAATTATTCAAAAAATGATTGGCATAACGTTCATAAACCACACCCGGAGGAACACTGTTTGGAGCTGGCCTGAGGCCTATCATGGTATTGTATGCCATTGCATTCCAATTCTCTGAATAATCTATGGCCCAATTATTATCAGATTTAGCATAGTTTTGAAGCAATAAAGCAGTGGCATAGGCATCAAAACTATTGCCTGCATCTTCTTGTGTATTGTATGCGCGAATAAAAAAGCTGTTTTCTTTGCGAACTTCGATCCTATTTTGATTAAACAAAATATCTTTTAAACTAAACCTATTATCTCCCTGATACACCGTTGTACCTGTACCAAAACTGGTATTCACGATCATCTCTACATCCTTTTTGAGCATGTAATGAAATGCCATATTAGCTTTAATATTTCTGGAGTTATAGTCTACCAAATCTATTTCTTTATAACCTGTACGTAAGGCATATCCATAACCCAGATATGGAATCCCAGTTTGTCTGAATCGGTTGGTTGAATATTCGTCTCCATAAACGTTAACAGCATCATAACCACCCGGACTGTTTTCTCCAGTTGGACTTTGCGCTGTTTTTTCGTAATTGGTGGCCTCCCAATCGTAAGCACTCATGGCATACAAGTTAAATTTATAGGCAAATTTATCTTCTCCCTTTTTGTTTTTAAAAACCTCTGCATACCTTACAGCCACTTCAGTTAAGCGGCGTTCACCAAGTTTCATACTTACAGATAATCCGGGAAACTGAAACGGACTTTTGGTTTGCATATTAATTACTCCATTAAATGCATTTGGCCCATAATATGCCCCACTTGCACCTACAATTAAATCTACCTTTTGAACATCTAATTCAGAGGCCCCAAGAAAATTACCCAAAGAGAAATTTAAACCCGGACTTTGATTATCTACCCCATCTATGAGCTGCAAGCTCCTTACGGGCGAGGTGCTATTAAAACCACGTGTATTAATAATCTTGAAACCAATACTCGCACTGGTCATGTCTACCCCTTTTAACAAGGCTAAACCCTCATAAAAATTAGCTGCAGGAGTTTCTTTAATGGCAATTGCATCCATGGTTTCAATGGTCAATGGAGCTTGTTTCTGACGCGCTGTAATTCGAGAATCTTTCACAGCTACTTCCTTTAACTCACGTGTATTCTCTTTTAATCTAATTTCGATAGGCTTAGCAGGCACATTAACCGTAAACTCTGTTTTTACATAACCCACATAAGTTACAACCAATACCATTGGTGGCGCTATGTTTGTTTTAATAGAAAATGCCCCCTCAAAATCAGTACTAACACCGGCATTGGTTCCCTTTACAGAAATGGTAGCTCCAATAAGAGATTCAGATGTTTTGGCATCTTTTACTACTCCTTTTAAAACATATGTTTGTTGCGCACTAACCTCTAGCCACAGCATAGAAAAAACAACAAAACAGGCTTGTATAATTTTTTTCAAAATAATCAATTTGGCACCAATAATAAGGATATTATTGAAAATTCCGAAATCATTTGCAAAACTTGCAAAGAGATTTATATAGAGTGGCTTTGAGGCATGCTCACCAAAGCCAATCAGCATAAAATAATGCTATTTTAAATAAAATTTATACTACTTAAACCAAACATGTAATTAGCATCCAAAAACCCTTAAAGCATTTTGTGTTGTTATCTCAGCTACTTGGGTCAAACCAAGTTTTTTTAACTCGGCCAATTTACGAGCTACCTCAATGATGTAAAAGCTTTCGTTTCTTTTGCCTCTATGCGGAACAGGAGCCAAGTAAGGAGAATCTGTTTCTAAAACTAAATGTTCCATAGGAATATCTTCAATCGCTTTATCCAATCCACCATTTTTAAAAGTTAAGACTCCGCCAATTCCAAGTAAAAACCCCATATCTACTACTTCAGCAGCCTGATCTGCATTTCCGCCGAAGCAATGAAAAATTCCGCGTAATTTGGGATGCTTCATTTCTTTTAAGATAGCAATTACATCTTCGTTACTGTTTCTAGAATGAATTACAATAGGCAAATTTTGTTGAATAGCCCACTGAATTTGCATTCTAAATGCCTTTATCTGTTCTGTTTTAAAATCTGTACTCCAATAATAATCGAGACCTATTTCACCTACCGCAAAAAATTTCCTTTTTTTAAACCATTTCTGAATCTGAAATAAATGAGCATCTACATGAGCATCTACAGAACAAGGATGTAAACCCATCATTGGAAAGCAGTTTGAAGGAAAACTCCAACACAAATCTAACATAGGTTGAATAGAATAAATATCAATATTTGGCAAGAAAAAATGTGTAATACCATTTTGAATTGCTTTTTCTATTGCAGCGGTTCTGTCTGTATCAAATTCGGAGGCATATAAATGGGTATGCGTATCTATTAATTGCACAAGAAATAAATTTAGTGGTGCAAAATAAGGATAAAAATAACATGAAATCGCTTATTGTAAGCTTCCTTGTAAAACTGAATGATCTCCAGATTGAAAACGATTCTTTTTATGAGCTAAGATCTCTTCCACTGATTTTGTATCTGGATAATTACTTTTATGATAGAGGTGGTATTGAATGGCCCTATTTTTAATCCTTATAAATTTTATACCTTTTTGCTGCAAACGCCATTCAATATCTGTATCTTCTCCAATACCAGCTTTATTGTAGGATTCATCAAAACCTCCAACCAATTTAATATCACTGGCATGTATACTCCAGTTATGCCCCCAAAATCCTATTTTCTCAATGGGCTTAGAGTTTGACAAAAACAGACCCGCATCTAATCTTTTACAAGCAGTTAAAAGGAGAATAAAAAAATTAAGAAAATATAACTTTTGCAGTTGGATTAACTTCCTGGTTAAAAAAGCAGAAAGCATAACCCTTCTCCCATATACTACCCTTCCCGCTTGGGCAAATTTTAAATGCTCTCTAATAAAATGCTTGTGTAAAATACAATCCCCATCGATAAAAATTAAATATTCTGAACCAGCTTCACGAATGGCCTGATTTAAAATTTTACATTTTCTAAAACCAATATCCTCTTGATGAATGTGTTTGATTGGAAAAATATATTGATTGCGCCATTTATGCACATGATCTTGCATGTTTAAACACTGCTTATCTTCGGCAATAATAACCTCAATGGTCCCTTTAAATGATTGTCTACAAATACTCTTAAGAATAAGATTCAAAGCAGCCAAATCATTATATACAGAAATAATTAAACTTACCTTTGTTTGCGCCATATTTTGTATACCAAATGTATAAAATTTTACTAATTACCTCATTCAAATAAAGTGTTTGAAAAAGATTTCCATAAGATGGCTAATACTTGCGTCCTTTCCAATCCATTTTTTCAGGTAGGATAAAAAATATAATCATGGCAAGGTTCATTCCAATCGCATACAATTCATAGCTCCATATTGCTCGCCAGGGCAATGGTTCTCTTAATTTAGCATATATAAGTATAACAAGAATTAGCTGAACCAAGCACTTTAATATCCAAATACTCAATGCAAGAGAAGTATTCATGAGACAGAGTAAAATTAAACCAAAATAAAAGAAGGCCTGAACACCAAAAACAATAGCCCAATACCATGGTAAATCTAAAGCTCCCATCATCCATCTTTTACGTTGATGCAATAATTTTTTAAATTGATCTTGTGGCTTAGTATAATTCAAACTCTGTTTTTCCATTAAATTAACTGTTTGAAACCCACATTTTCTGATTGCTGTAAAAAGCTGAAAATCTTCTGTTACAGAAAAAGGCATAGCTTCGTAGCCGCCAGTAGCCATATAGGCTTCACGCGTAAAGGCCATATTATTTCCAACAGCCGTGCTTTGCATTCCCAATTGGTTTAATCCAATTAAATATCCATTACCAATTGTCCAATCTATTGATTGCCCATATTGGATTATTCCATTCCCGCTAAGCAAAGTTGTACCGCTAACCATGCCAACATTGTTTGAAAGTAAATGAGGTAAAAGTCCTTGAATCCAATTTTTACCTACCACTACATCTGCATCTGTAACAAAAATATAGTTCGCTGAACATTTTTTTACCAGCTGGGCAAGCACGTTTCCTTTGGCTTTTGCCATCCCAATATCTTCCGAAACATGAAACAATTGAACGTGAGGATTATTAACAGAAATAGCTTCGACTATCTTGGCAGTTGAATCGGTAGACTGATCGTTACCAACCCAAATTTCTAGCTTATTTATTGGATAATTTAAGGCCAACAAGGCCTCTAAACACGAACCAATATTTTCTTCTTCATTTCTAGCAGGAACTAAAATGGCAATTTGGGGTAATTCTGAAATTTTTAATTTTTTTTGCTTAGGCAAACTTAATAATCCTGAAATTACCAACAATTGCAAACAAATAAATAACCATAACAAGATAATAAGAGCTAATTCCATTAACAAATCTCCTTGCTTAATGCCATCATTTTGAATCCTTGTTGGTGGTAATGATCTAATAGTTCAGGCAATATTTTCTCCAAATTATGCCACGCTTTTTCACTGTCATGAAAAACTACAATGCTACCGTTTCCAATTTTCTTCATAGCCTTTAAAGTCTTTTTCATATTTAAATCTATACTGTAATCACAGCTTAAGTGACTCCACATGACAATGGCATACCGATCCAACAAAAATCTAGCTTGCTTCCTTTTAATTCTGCCATATGGCGGCCTAAATAATTTACTATGAATATAGTTTTCTGCTAAACCCACATCCTCCAAATATTCAGCAACATCTGTGTTCCATCCATTTTTATGGTGGTAAGTATGATTACCCACAGCATGCCCTGCATGTATGATTTGCTGGTAGATTTCTGGATATTTTCGAACATTATCTGCCACACAAAAAAAAGTAGCCTTAGCCTCATATTCAGACAATTGAGATAGCACCCAGGGGGTAATTTCTGGATGTGGACCATCATCAAAAGTTAAAAATAACAGCTTATCCTTTGTATTTACCTTCCAAGTATAGCTTGAAAAGAGCTTTTGAATAAATGACGGGATTCTGTATTTAAACATTATTTTTGCACACTAGCTAATTAATTTTAATTAAACAATGCTTCAAATATTCAAAAAAAATACGAGCCTTTTAGCAATTTATTTGCTCCTATTTATTTCGGTCAATGCGCAACAAAAAGAAATTTGGAGTTTAGCAGATTGCGTAAACCAAGCTTTTAGCAAAAACATTACCATCCAACAACAAATACTTAGCACCAAATCTGCCCAATACGATTTAACGCAAAGTAAACTAGCCCTATTACCAAGCCTAAACCTAAATGCCAATAATAACTGGCAAACAGGTTTTGCCATTAATCCTACCACCAATATCGCAGGAGAAAATGTTTCTTTTAGAACTAACTCCTTTGGCTTGGGTGGAAGCATGCCTCTTTTTGCTGGTTTTCAAAATATAAATAATGTTCGCATTAAAGAGGCCCTTTTAAAAGCATCTTTAAAAGATTTAGAGCAAAATAAAAATACCATCACCTTAAATGTTTGCAATGCTTATTTGCGTGTCTTACAAAACATAGAACTTTACCAAAGTTCTATAAATAGAACTGAAGCTACTAAAGCACAAGTAGAAAGACAACAGAAAATGTATGAATTAGGGAGCAGCAATAAAAGTAGGTATTTGCAATTAAAAGCTCAATTATCAAACGAAGAATTGGCTGTGGTAAATGCCCAAAATTCATTAAACCAATCCTATTTAGAACTTTGGCTGTTGATAGAAGTTAAACCTGAACCAAACTATACCATTGAAAAACCAAACACCCAAGAACTAAACATTGCTGATGAGCCTCGAAGCATAGATGATATTTTCACCTTATTTACAAATAATAGTCCAGATTTAGCAGCAGCAGAATGGCGCACAAAAAGCGCACAAATCCAAAACCAAATTGCAAAAGGAGCTCAATCTCCAAGACTTACCTTAAACGGAAACTTAAACTCTTTTTACACTACGCAAAGTCAAACTGGTGTTGGGCAACTCAACTTTACCAATAGCCTGATAGGTGCCGGAGAATACAATGGCACTCCTATTCCAGTTTATACCGCCAGACCCATTGGTTATGATTCATATATTGTAACCCCATTCAATACTCAGTTTAATAGAAATCTAGGCAGTAACATTGGCATAAACTTAAGTATCCCAATATTCAATGGTGGAACCATTCATAATAATATTCAAAAATCTCAAATTAGTTATGAAAGTAACAAACTAAATGAGAAGCTCACTAAGAACAATGTTTACCGAACTATCGCGCAATCTTACTTAGAATTTAAAGCTGCGTTTAAACGATTTGATGCCAATAAAATCAACTTAGAAGCAAACAGAGAAGCGTTTGAGGTTTCTGAAAAACAATTTGAAATAGGAGGATTAAACCTGGCAGACTACTTAAATTCAAAAAACAACTACATACGCGCAGAGGCAGATTTTACGCAAGCTAAATACGAATTAGTTTTTAGAAGAAAAGTACTTGATTTTTACCTTGGAAAACCATTATATTAACACAACATGCAAACAGTAAAAAAGAATAATAAAACGATGAAGTACCTCCTTATTGGAGTAGGTTCATTAATTGTAATTGCTTTAATTGGCAAACAACTTGGTTGGATTGGACAAAAAGATGGGATTTCTGTAAGTGTGGCAGAGGTTGAGTTAAGAACCATCGTAGAAACTGTATCTGCCAATGGCAGGGTGCAACCGGAACAAGAAATAAAAATAAGTTCAGATGTGTCTGGTGAAATAATGGCTTTATATGTAAAGGAAGGAGACTCTGTCATTGCTGGAACATTAATGGCCAGAATAGATCCAGAATTGTATCAATCTGCCTTAGATAGATCTGAAGCATCTTTAAACAATACCCGAGCAGCCATGGCAAGCTCCAAGGCCAGATTGGCTCAAGCAGAAGCAAGATTCCACGAAATAAATGCTGCATACGCTAGAAATCAAAAAATGTATCAACAAAAGTTAATTTCAGATGGAGAATTTGAAACAGCCAAAAGCAGCTTTGTAAATGCCAAAGCAGAGGTGGAGGCCGCTAAACAGACCGTATCATCTGCAGAATTTAATGTAAAAAGTTTTGAGGCTTCTTTAAAAGAGGCCAGGAAGAATTTGAGCAGAACCAATATTTATGCCCCGGTAAGTGGAATTGTATCTAGGTTAAGTGTTGAACAAGGTGAGCGTGTGGTGGGAACCTCGCAAATGGCAGGAACAGAAATGATGCGTATTGCTAATTTAAATGACATGGAAGTTAGTGTAGATGTAAATGAAAATGATATCATTAAGGTAGGTATTGGAGACACCGCAGAAATTGAAGTAGATGCATATCCAAATAGAAAATTTAAGGGCAGAGTTACTGAAATTGCAAATAGTGCTACCACATCTAACCAAACTACCAGTGATCAAGTTACTAATTTTATAGTAAAAATTAGAATTTTGAGAAGCAGCTATGCAGACTTAACTGCTAAATTTGGAAAACGTAAATCTGTCTTTAGACCTGGCATGAGTGCCAGTGTAGATATTCAAACTGAAAGAACAGAAAATGTATTAACCTTACCTATTGAAGCTGTTAGCATGCGCCCAGCAAGTGCTTTAGACACCTCAGAAAAAAAGGAATCAAATCAAGCAACATCTGCTGAACCCGCAGAAGACATTGAAGTTGTATTTGTTAAAACAGACAACAAGGCAAAAATCAGGTCAATTAAAACAGGTATACAAGACGATAAATACATACAAATTGTTAGTGGGATGAGTGTAGGAGAAACCGCCATTACTGGACCTTACAGCGCTGTATCTAAGTTTATTAAACATAATGACATCATTAAAGTGGTGAGTAAAGAAGAGTTATTCAATAGCAAATCAAAAGATTAGTTTAATATCATTTAGCAAAGCATATTTAAGTTATGCAAAACAAAAAAACACTTATTATTTGGGGAATATTCTTCATTATATTAGTTTTTGCTGCGTTAAATAGACATTCTCGTTCAAAACCCTTTCATTATAGTAGCCAAATAATGTCAGACAAAGCAGGTTATTATGTATACTTACCTGCCTTGTTTTTGTATGAATTTAATAGTAGTAAATTCCCATCAAAAGTTGATTCACTTACTGGCAATGGCTTTTATTTAGATCCAAATAATAACAAAATACAATCAAAATATCCTGTAGGAGTAGCTGTATTGTTAAGCCCTTTTTTCATGGTAGCTCATAGTTATGCGATTGTATCAAACAAAAAGACAGATGGGTTTAGTATGCCTTATCAAAATGCCATTGATTTTGCCAGTGTGTTTTATGTGTTATTAGGCTTATATTTTTTAAATCAATTTCTACTCAATTTTTCCAATCAAAGGCTTGTTACTTTCAGTTTAATAAGTTTGTTTTTAGGGAGCAACCTTTACTATTATACTATTTTTGAAGGCGGATATTCTCATGTTTACACCTTTTTCTTGTTTTCATGTTGGCTGTTTTTACTCAAAAAATTTGAAAAATCAAAAGACTTAAAATATTGGTTTTTAATCATTGCATTTGCCTCTTTAATTATCTTGGTCAGGCAGATTAATGTCATATTTATTTTACTGAGTATTGGATTATTTTCATCAACAAAAGACTTATTCACTCACAAACGCACTAAAGATTGGCTCATAGGTATTGGAATATTTCTTTGTATTCTTAGTCCTCAAATTATCTACAATTTGTATTTAACCCAAACGCCATTCACTTACAGTTACCAAAATGAAGGATTTATCTATTGGCTAAATCCTAAATGGATAGAAGTTATGTTTGGATTTGAAAATGGTTGGATCACCACTAATCCTATTATAATCCTTAGCATAGTAGGACTTTATTTTTTGTATAAAAATGATAAAAAGTTAGGGATTTTAACACTCCTCATATTAGTTAGTTGTATTTATATTTATGCCTCCTGGTGGGCATACAAATTGGGTTGTTCATTTGGGCATAGAGGTTTTGTAGACATCTATCCATTTTTATCTATACCATTTACAATTGCAATAAGCACATTTTTAGCCAATAAAAAACAGCTGATCAGAAGTGCCACTATCATTTTCCTTGCAGCCGGAATAATCTTTAACTTAAAGTATGTATATACCTATGATTCATGCTGGCCTGCAGTAACTGAGCAATCAGATTTTGAAATTTTTTGGCATTTTATCACTTCAGCTCCCAAATAATTTTAAAGATCGTATAATAGCTTTATGTTAGCACACATTATGTTGCTTCATTTTATGGCATGCAATAAATACACCTCAAATTACACAGCACCAGAAGCTCAACAAATTAAACCGTTCTAATCTTTGAAATTAAACATCAAAGATTAAATTTGCAGCAAAGTTATCCTATGCCAGAAAAATTAAGCATTATCATTCCTGCCTACAATGAAGCGCGCACCATTCACAAAATTTTAGATAAAGTGGAAGCAGTATCGCTTATTCATAACTTAGAAAAAGAGTTGGTCATTGTTAATGATTGTTCTAAAGACAACACTGCCGAGGTAATTGAAGCTTACAGGCAAAATAAACCACATATAAAATTTGTTCAACACAGCATAAACCAAGGCAAGGGAGCAGCTATTCATACCGGAATTAAAGAAGCAAGTGGAGATTATATCATTGTGCAAGATGCCGATCTAGAATATGACCCAAATGAAATAAATATTTTATTGAAACCTATTTTGGATGGTTTTGCAGATGTTGTTTATGGCTCCAGGTTTATGGGAGGAAAGCCTCATAGAATATTATTTTTCTGGCATTCAATAGGAAATAAAATATTAACTTTTGGCAGTAATATGTTTACCAATCTTAACTTAACCGATATGGAAACATGTTACAAATTATTTAAAGCACCTATTATCAAATCGCTTCATCTCAAAGAAAAACGTTTCGGTTTTGAGCCAGAAGTAACTGCTAGAATTAGTAGAATACCCAATATTCGTATTTATGAAGTTGGCATTTCATATTATGGCAGAACCTATGCAGAAGGGAAAAAGATAAATTGGAAAGATGGGTTTAGGGCAATTTATTGCATTCTAAAATATGGCTTATTCAAAGCTTAAAAACCCCAGTCCAGAACTAGCTGCAAAGGCTATCTTTATTATACTTTCAACAGCACTTTTAGCAGCTGGAATGCTTGGAGACAGCTTGGGTGAAGGGGGAGATAGCACCACTCATTATTTATACGCTAAACTTTCTTGGGAAAACCCTAGTTACTTTTTCAACCATTGGGCTAAGCCTTTATTCACAGTGCTCAGTTCTCCTTTTGCTCAATTTGGCATGAAGGGAATGATGCTATTTAATATTTTATGTAGTATCACAGCAGCATATATAGCTACATGTACGGCCAAAGTGCTTCAGTATAATTATTATTACATTACTGGCATTGTTGTTATTACCATGCCCTTGTTATTACCCGTTACCCTTTCAGGATTAACAGAACCACTTTCAGCCTTGCTCATTATTATCGCCGTATATTATTACTTAACTAATAACATATTTTTATCCTTATTGATTGTTTCATTTCTCCCATTTGTTCGATCCGAAGGATTGATCATTGTGGGTGTTTTTGGCACATTACTGCTTATTGAAAAGCGATGGAAATATTTACCCGTATTAGCAGCTGGTCATCTTTTTTATTCCTTAGTGGGCTGGAGTTATTATCAGGATTTTTTTTGGGTATTTAATAAAATCCCCTATGCCACCATGAGCAGCGTCTATGGCAAAGGGAATTGGACACATTTCGTAAATCAATTATACTTTTGCGTTCAACCATTTACATTTGCTATGATTGTTATTTCATTTGTTTATTTACCAATTGAATGGGCAAAGAAAAAATCAGAAATGCATTGGGCAAAAGTTTTTCTAAGCTATGGCATTGTTATTGCATTTATTGCAGCACATTCAGCATTCTGGGCCTTAGGTATATTTAATTCCATGGGTTTGAACCGAGTATTGGTTAGTATTTTCCCACTTTGTGGAATTTTAGCAATTCAAAGTATTCATGCACTAACGGAGCGGTACAAATCTAATTCAGTGTATCGTAAAAGATTTGTTTCTTTTTATGTGGCAGGCATCCTTGTATTTCCAACATTAAACAATCCAGCAGCCACCAATTTTAAAGAAGCGATTTTTGTTAATAATCAGCATAAATTTTTACGCAATACATTAATTCCTTATTTACATCAAAAACATGCTAATAAACAATATTTTTTTTCTGAAACGGAAATGGGTTTGTTTACAGGTGCAGATATATTTAAAGATGAATTATGGCTTTATCCTGGCGCACAAGTACCTCCTATAAACATGCAGACAGGAGACATACTTGTATTCGATTCCTTGCTGATGACAGAAGAAAGAAATGTGAAGTTAGATTCATTAAGATTAACCAAAGACTTCCGAGAAGATACTATTTTTAGCCTAGTTAATAATCAAAACAAAGCCACACAATACCATATTTTTGTAAAACAATAACTGGCCAGCTTATCATGAAGATGGATGGGGTTTTGAAAGAGTTATAGCTTATTATAAAAATCTAAAATTACATCGCAAATGCGAGCTTGATCTTCCTTACTCAACTCAAAATACATGGGTAATCTAAGTAAACAATCGCTAAAATAATCTGAATGGGGCAATTTTCTTTCACCGTGTTTAGCCGCATAAAAGGATGAAGAATGTAAGGATAAATAATGAAATACTGCCATTACTCCCGACTCTTTCAAAGCTGAAATAAGTGCAGATCTTTCTTCCAAAGATTTACATAATACATAATACATATGCGCATTATTGCTAGCATAAACAGGCACTTGAGGCAAATCTAATTTACCATTATCAGCAAGCACTTTAAAAGCTTGTTGATAATTTTCCCAAATTTCTTTTCGACGATGTTGAATAAGCGTTAAACTCTCTAGTTGTGCAAATAAAAACGCAGCCAAAATATCTGATGGCAAAAATGAACTTCCCATATCAACCCAGCCATATTTATCTATTTCTCCCCTAAAAAAAGCAGATCGGTTGGTTCCTTTCTCTCTAATTACTTCTGCTCTATTAGCAAACCTGGCATCATTAATAACCAACATTCCCCCTTCACCACTCATAATATTTTTAGTTTCGTGAAATGAAAACGCCGCTAAATGTCCGATAGAACCTAAGGCTTTTTTGACCCCATCCTTCCCGGTATAATAGGAGTCTATAGCTTGTGCAGCATCCTCAACAACGAATAAATTATGAAGCTTTGCTAATTCCATAATCCCATCCATATCACAAGCTATTCCTGCATAATGAACAGGTACTATTACTTTTGTTCTGGGTGTAATAAGTGATGCAATGGCAGCAACATCCATATTAGGGTTATTTGCTTCACTATCTACAAAAACCAAATTAGCACCCCTTAATACAAAAGCGTTGGCAGTAGAAACAAAGGTATAAGAAGGCAAAATCACTTCATCTCCAGGAACTATCTCTAACAAAATAGCTGCCATCTCTAAAGCATCTGTGCAAGAGGTGGTAAGTAAACATTTATGAAAGCCAAAATGAGATTCAAAAAAGTCGTGGCATTTTTTGGTAAACATACCATCCCCAGATATTTTACCGCTTTGAACAGCTTGGTAAATATAATGTGTTTCTTTACCAGTTAAGTATGGCTTATTGAAAGGAATATTTAATGTAGCTTCCATATGTGATATAAAAAAGTTCGCGAAATAATTTCAAAAGAATGTTGCTCATAAAAATTTAAAGCACCTCTATTGGCTGCCTGTGTTACAACATGAACTTGCTCAAATTGGTTTAATTTGGCATAATTAAAAACCCATTGTAATAAACTTGACCCAATACCTTTGCCACGCGCCAATTGGTCAACTGCAATTAAACCAATGTTTAAAACACCTAATTTTTCAGCTATTGATACAAAACCCAAAAGCGTTTCATTTTCAAAATAACCTAAAACTTTTTGATGTTTTTTTTCAGCAAAGGAATTTTCAATCCATTTTTTATACAAACGTTCAAACTCATTATGTTTAAAATTTGGATCAATTTTAAATCTTGAATGTACACCACTTTGCATGACTAAACTCAATAATTTTTGATCAATAACTTTAATCTGTGATATATTAAAATCAAAAGAATACTCTTGATCTGATTCAATCCTTTTACTCAAAATCAATTTTTCATCTGCTAAAAAAAAAGTTTTTGGCAATGCCGGTAAAGCTTGATTTAAAAATAAGTAAATAAGTTGATAAGAGGAATTTTCAATCGCTATTAAATCTTGCTCCGAATGCTGAAAATCTGAACATGAACCTACCTCATATCCAAAAAAATCACTGTCCCAGGCTAACCTATGTATATTCATTTAGGTAGTTTTATCTATAATATATAATGGCCTATTTTTAATCCCTTCAAACATTTTCCCAACATACAAACCAATAATACCAAGGGTGAAAATGATTAAGCCACTCAAGAACCAAATAGAAACTATTAAACTTGTATAACCACTCAAAGTAATGAGCCCCAAATGATATAAGATTAGATTATAGATAGTATATAATACAGATAAAATAGATATCCCAATTCCTAATTTTACTGTTAGTTTAAGAGGCTTATCAGAATAGGCCATAGCAAAATCTAGTGCTAAATTAAAGAGCTTACCCCAATTATAGGAACTTTCTCCAGCAAAACGTTCTGCATGCTCAACATCAATAGCCGTTCTATTAAAACCTACCCATCGAGCCATTGGAGCGAAAGCACGCATAGGTTCACGCATGCCATTAATAACATTGATCACTTTTCTGCTATAAATACCAAAATTAGCAATACTATTATCCTGAGGTATCCCACTCAAGTATGCAAAAACACTATAAAAAATCTTTGAACTCATGCGTTTAAAAAAAGAATCTTGTCTTTGAGCCCTTCTTGCAAAAACAATATCATATCCTTCTTTAATTTTAGCATATAAACGAGGAATTTCCTCTGGCTGATCCTGCAAATCGCAGTCCATAACTACTACCCAATCCCCTTTACTTGCATCTAAACCTGCTGTAATTGCGTGGTGTTGACCAAAATTCCTTGATAACAAAATTCCTTTTATTTGAGGATGCTTTTGGGCATTTAACATTATTTTATCCCAAGATTTATCAGGACCTCCATCTTCAACCAAAATAATCTCAAAACTTGGAGTAATACGATTCATGGCATTGATTAAACGTGAAACTAACTCATCTAAAATTAGTTCTGCCTTATATACTGGTATTACAATAGATATTTCCATAATAGTTAATTCGAAAGAAAACTGAAACCTGAGCGCATGCGCGATAATATGATAATAGAAAGCATGATTGGAACCCAATTCAAATAATTATACGGAATAATCATAAACGCATAAAACAAAGTTAAACTAAATTTTAATGCCAACAAACTATACAAATTGCTAGGTATGGTAGATTGTACAAATCTAAAAACGACTAATAATAAAAATACCACAAGTGCTGAAACAATGAGTAAATGCTGCTTAATTGCATTTATTTTTTCTAATAAAGTCCCAACATAAAATTCATAATACCAACTGGCTAATCCTAATCCCCTGTACAATTGAAAAGGTTTATCTCCAGGCTGTTGCCAACTTTGACCGCTCCACTCCCGCAAGGCAGATTTTGCATAGGCATTATTAAAACCAACAAACATATTTGGCTCTTGCAATAGAAATGGAATCAAAATAAGTAACACCATTCCAACAAATAAAAATCCCAATTGAAAAAATCTTTTCCTTTGCTTCGGAAGCATATTTAAAAAATGTACCGGCAACCAAAAAACTAAGGCATAGCGAGACAAAGTAGGCACAACCAATCCAAAGGCTTGAGCCAATAGATTGCGCGAAAACAATGAAACACCTAGTAAAAGATAATAAGCCAATATCAAAATTTCTATGGTATGCATAGCATCGCTGCTATTTTCATAATAAATAGTAAACAAAATAAACAAGGGCAAAAACAGGTAAAATAAAACTTGTTTAAGGCCACTAAAATTACAGCACAATACATAAGTATATACGGAGGTAGCTGCTATGAAAATAAAAAATGGAATCCATCGATGGTCTATCTGCAAGTAGTAACTCCCAAGAAAAAAAATCCAATGAAATGGCATATAACCCGGATGACTCTTTCCATAACCAAAACCATCCACCTCTGCATAAATAATCTCTGACTGATCAAACCTTTCTAAATACACTTTTTCAATAAATGGGATGATATCAGAATGCTTGATATCTATTGGGAATTGTATCATCAATCCATTTATCCAACAAGCCATTACGATGGCTGTAACCAATAATACAGAAAACACAATACGTATTTCTTTTGCAGGCAATTGCAAGGCATGGTGGTTAAATTCTATGAATAAATCATCATTTTTTCGCAACATAAAATAAGGCCAAATTGCCATAAACAATCCTGCAGAAATTAATACAAGTGGGCTAATTAAAGGACCAAACTCTCCCTTTTTATAAAACAAGAACAGAACTTCTACTATAAATGCAACATATAAAGGCCATGCATTATTCTTCATCTCTTGCAGCTCCAATTTTTATAAATTCTAATTCACTTTCAAGCAAAGAATCGTTTACCAAAGTATCACTTTTTATAATATATTTTCTGGCTGGCCCAGTTACATTGATTTGATGTGTTAAGCCAATGGTATCATCTGGCAACAGCAAATTACGGTAAATCATTTTAGTAGATAAAAAACCAAATGTTCGTCCCAAATAAGGCTTAACAATGCCCGCTTTATCAAATCGCCACATAAACTTCTTAGGACTTGGCACCAGGGTTGCTAAAAACATGCTTTCACTCAAGGTTAATTTATCAGGAGATTTTTGAAAATAAAAACGAGCGGCCTCCCCAATTCCGTATACATTTGGCCCCCATTCTATAATATTTAAATAGACCTCATACATCCTATCCTTAGATACAATTCTGTTATTCTCTAAAATGTATACCAATACGATTTCTTCCAACTTACGGGCCATCGTTTTTTCTCTACTTAAAAAAAGATTTTTTATAAGCTGCATGCTAATTGTGCTTGCACCACGCTTAAATTTTCCAGTTCTAATATTTTTTGCTATGGATTGTCTGAAAGCCTCCGTCACAAATCCTCGATGATAAAAAAAGGATGGATCTTCCGTGGTTAGAATACAATTTCTTAGGTAGGGAGATATATTTTGAAGGGGAGTAAAATTTGGATTTGCTAATCCAACAAAAATGGAGCGCATTGGCCTGCCATTCTCTATTGGAGTATAGGTAAACTCTTGGTTCATTTTCCCCAGATTGGCTTCTCCATATTTTAAAATAGAAAACTTTTCTTTTTGCAAATTACTCTCAAAAATCATAGCATCAGGATTATTTTCATTATGAAAAAAATCTAATCGATAACTAAAATTACCCCTTGCCTCCATACCTTTTATATGCGAAAATAATCCGTCGGGCAAGGCATCAATAAAAGATTGTGCAGCCATCACATCCGTCTTTAAAACCAAATGATATTTGGTATCTAATCCGTTTGTAAACTGAATAAATGGATATACTGCAAGCCCATTCACCATCACTTTAGAGCTGCTGTCTAAACTCACATAGTTCTCGCCAATTTTGTATAAATAATCAAAATTAAACTCTGTTAAAACAACATCTTTAGAAGAAATTTTTGGGTGATTAATCAATAAGGATTTAACATTCGCTAAACCATCAATTTGCAATTCATCTCCATTTAAATTTATATTATTAACCAAGAACCTAGCCGATGAGAATCTAGCGTCTAAAGCAAACTTTTCAGCTAAATAAGGTAAAATTAAACGAGATGAATCTACACTTAAAATGCTAATATCTGCCTTCATGTCGCTTGGGAATGCAAAGCCACTCAATTTCCAAATCTGACTTTGATTCTGTGAAACAACTTGCATATTTGCATCAATAACACCCTCCTTAAAAAGTAAATTTGGCCAAGTTAAACTAACATAAATATGATCATCTAGGGCGCGCAAAGAAAAGTCTACCAATTGCACTTCATCTGGTATTTGATTAAAAACTTTCTTAAGCAGTTTGTATAATACCTTAGCATAATTTTGTGCTTTAGGCAATGGCTCTTGTCCTACATTTTGTTCGTCTGAAAGGCTATCTTGTTGTGCTCCAATAAACGTCCCATAATTAAGAACCTTATCTTTTTTAGTTAATTGAAAATACCCGTTTTTTAACGCGATACGCTCTATGCGTATATCGCCCAATAAAGCATATAATACATGTATACTTAAGGTAAATTCCTGCAAATCTAATAAGGTATCCTTTCCTGCTGGAATTAACCTTAAAGATTCCATATGAATGCCAGAAAGACCAATAAATTTGGCCGAACCAACTTGTAGTTCTACCGAATAATCATCTTTAAGCTTTTCCTGAACCTTAGCAATGGTTTTTTCTAAGAAATAAGATCTAAATAAAAAATAAGAAACAATTACTAATAACAAAAAAACACTAAGCGCCTTAGCGATTAGTGTTAGTTTATTTTTTGTATTTGCAGAAAACTGAAACATGTAAACAGACATTAAACTGTCATCAAGTCTGCTTCTTTTGCAGCTGTTAAGTCATCAATCTTTTTAATATAAATATCGGTAGTTTTTTGCACTTGGGCTTCTGCTGTTTTGGCATCATCTTCTGGCACACCTTCTTTTTGAGCCTTTTTAATTCCTTCGTTCACCTCTTTGCGAATATTTCTTATAGCAACTTTGGCAAATTCAGCCTCATGTTTAACTTTCTTTACAATGTCTTTTCTGCGCTCCTCGGTAAGCATTGGTAAGTTAATACGAATGGTAGAACCATCATTGGAAGGAGTAAAACCCAAATTTGCGATGATAATTCCTTTTTCAATGGCTTGGATTGTATTTTTCTCCCAAGGTTGGATAGAAAGGGTTCTACCGTCTGGAGTGTTTATATTAGCAACTTGACTTACTGGAACCAAAGAACCGTAATATTCTACCTTCACAGCATCTAACATAGAAGGGTGTGCTTTGCCAGCACGAATTTTAGTAAACTCATTGGCTGCATGGTCTACCGCATGGTCCATGGCCTCTTTTAAATGATCAAATAATGGTTTTAATCTAGGATCGCTCATAAAATGTAAATTTTTAGTTAGAACAAGGGGCTGCAAAATACTATGTGTTCAAGATATTTTTGCATTTTTCTTTTAAAATTTAATTCACAACTCTCAAGATAGTAGTTAAAAACGCTTAAGTCCTTATATTTGCCTCCATTGATTATGGATAGAAGAGTTAGAGTAAGATTTGCACCCAGTCCGACAGGACCCCTTCACATAGGTGGCGTGCGCACCGCTTTGTACAATTATTTGTTTGCCCACAAACATGGGGGAGATTTTTTAATTCGCATAGAAGATACAGACCAAACTAGGTTTGTACCAGGTGCAGAAGAATATATCATCGAATCACTGAAATGGCTTGGCATAGAAGCATCAGAAGGAATTGGTTTTGGCAATGGCAAACATGCCCCATACCGCCAAAGCGAGCGCAAACCTATGTATAAGGATTTTGCCATGCAATTGATTGCCAATGGCCATGCGTATTATGCTTTCGACACTGCAGAAGAATTAGATTCCATGCGCGACAGGCTCAAAGCCAGCAATGTAGACGCAAAATACGATGCCATTACCCGTGGCACAATGAAAAACTCCTTAACACTTTCAGAAGACGAAGTAAATCGACGTTTAGAAAATGGAGATGCGTATGTAGTTAGATTTAAGCTCCCAAGAAAGGAAGAGGTTAAATTTGAAGACGAAATTAGAGGTTGGGTAAGTTTTAACACCAACCAAATGGACGACAAGGTCCTTTATAAAAGTGATGGGATGCCAACCTATCATTTAGCCAATGTGGTAGACGATTATTTAATGGAGATAAGCCATGTGATTAGAGGGGAGGAATGGCTTCCCTCTGCCCCTTTACATGTATTATTATACAGAGCCTTTGGCTGGGAGAACATGATGCCAAAGTTTGCTCATTTACCTTTACTTCTTAAACCAGAAGGAAATGGGAAATTAAGCAAAAGAGATGGAGACAGATTGGGTTTTCCTGTATTCCCAATCAATTGGATTGACCCAATAACTCAGGAATTATCAAGCGGCTACCGCGAAGCTGGTTATTTACCTAAAGCAGTAGTAAACCTACTGGCATTCCTAGGATGGAATCCAGGAACTCAGCAAGAATTATTCAGCTTAGAAGAATTGGTTCAGGCCTTTTCTTTGGACCGTGTAAGTAAATCTGGTGCCAAATTTGACCAAAACAAAGCTAAATGGTTCAACCAACAATATGTAAGGCAATTAGCTGATGAAGCATTAGCTCCGGTGCTTTTTGAGGCATTAGGAAATATTGGCACAACTGATCAATTTAGCCATGACTTTTTGCTAAAAGTTTGCAGTTTAGTAAAAGAGAAAATTTCTTTTACCAACGAAATATGGGAATATAGTAAATACTTTTTTATTGCACCAATCGAATACGATATGCAGGTAGTTAACAAAAGGTGGACTGATAAAACACCAAAATTATTAGGCGACCTCATAGAAGATTTTGAACAGCTATCAAGTTTTACGCAAGAAACCGTTGAAGCCAGTTATCAAAAAGCTTTAGCTAAAAATGAAGTCCAAGGTAAAGATTTTCTACAATTATTTAGGGTAATCTTAACTGGGGTAGCTGGTGGTCCACCACTATTTGAAATTGCGGCACTCATTGGCAAAACAGAAAGTTTAAATAGATTAAGAAATGCACTCTCAAATATTACGAAATAATACTTATTAAAGCAGATGAAAAATATTAAAAAAATAATATCTATGGCAATGGTAGCCATCTTGATAACGGCATGCAGTGATATTCGCTTCGATAAATTACCTGGCATGTATCAAGACCTTATTCCAATGGAAATTCAAGGTAAATATATATTTTATGGCAAAGATTTTAAATCACGCTTACTAGATACGTTGGAGGTAAACATTGGACACAATGATATCATTTTGAATGGCACCCAAGGTGAAACACGGTTAATATTACATCAAGATTTTAATTTACATAAACTTGGTGATTTATATATCATTGGAAACCAAGATAAAGTAATTAAATCACTGTGGAATTTGAATGTTATTGAACCTACTAGCAAAGGCTTAAACTTTTACACGGTAAACAATAAAGAAATTAAGCCATTAGCGCAAAACAAGTTAGAATTGTATTTCCCTTTCCTAGACATTCCATTTAATTATGATCCAATACCAACAGAACCAATGATTCTTGGCTCAACTGATGGTGGAGTCGCTCCCGGTACTCCTAATATGTTAAGATACTATTCTATGAATGATGAGCAGTTTAAAAACTACTTTGAAAATGAATTAAAAAACAAAGAATTTATTCCATTAAAAAAGGATTCAAAAGAAAAATCCAAAAAATCTAAATAATGATGAGTCGTCCAATTCGTGTTTTGGTTGCCAAAATTGGTCTTGATGGCCACGACCGTGGTGCCAAGGTTATTGCCACAGCATTGAGAGATGCAGGCATGGAAGTTATTTACACTGGGCTCAGGCAAACACCAGAAATGGTAGTGCAAGCAGCTTTGCAAGAAGATGTAGATGTGATAGGTGTAAGCATTTTATCTGGAGCGCACCTCAGTGTTTTCAAAAAATTAAACGATTTACTTACACAACAACATGTTTCAGATATTTTAATTACTGGTGGAGGTATTATACCAGAGGAAGACATTGAAAAACTTCAAGAAATGGGAATTGGCAAGTTATTTACTCCTGGCACACATACCAGCGAAATTGCAGAATATATCAAACAATGGGTAGCTACAAATAGAACATTTTAAATATAAACTATACTTAAATATGAGTAACGAAATTACATACGAAACCATTACTACTGAGGAAAAAGATCAAATATTTTATATCACAATTAACCGTGAAGACAAACTTAATGCGTTAAACATTCAAACACTTAGTGATATAAAAAATGCCATTTTAAGTATTTATGATAAGACCAATATTAGGGGTGTAATCCTAACTGGAAAAGGAAGCAAGGCTTTTGCTGCCGGCGCAGATATCGCAGAATTTGCTAATTTCACAGTAGAAGAAGGAACGCGCATGAGCCAAGAAGGCCATGCAGTATTGCGGGCTATTGAACATTGCCCTAAACCAGTAATTGCAGCCATCAATGGATTTGCTTTGGGCGGAGGTAATGAATTAGCAATGAGCTGCCACATGCGTGTATGTTCTGAAAAAGCTAAATTTGGTCAACCAGAAGTTAATTTAGGTATTATTCCAGGTTATGCGGGCACTCAAAGATTAGCTCAACTCATTGGGAAAGGTAAAGCCCTAGAATTATTAATGACCGGAGATATTATTGATGCCAATTCAGCACTACAATTGGGTTTGGTAAACCATGTAGTTCCTGCCGATCAGTTAATTCTTAAATGTGAGGAAATCTTAAACAAAATAAAATCTAAAGCGCCATTGGCTGTTGCCAGTGTCATACAATGTGTTAATGCCTTTTATGAAAAACGGGCAGATGGAAATAATTTAGAAGTGAATGAATTTGGGAATTTCTTTGGTTCAGAAGATTTCATAGAAGGTACCAATGCCTTTTTAGAAAAGCGCCCAGCAAAATTTAGAGGAAAATAAAAAAGAAGCGCAAAGCGCTTCTTTTTTATTTAATCACTTTTGTAAACAAATTTCTTATTAAAGCCTTTATACCTTATGAATAAAAATTCACACTTTACCAGCATAAACCCATTTACAGAAGAACTTATAGGAGAATATACAGCCATTGACTCGTTGGCAGATATTACATATATTTTAGATACCATGAACTTGGCTCAACAAGAATGGGCGCGTCAAACCATAGAAAAAAGAATTGAATTCTTACCTATACTGGCACAGTTACTTCAAAAAAACGCTGATGATTTAGCTCAAATTGCAAGTAAAGAAATGGGCAAATTAGTTGCTCATGCAAAAGCTGAAGTACTTAAAAGTGCAAGTTTATGCGAATATTACTATCAAAATTCGATTGAGATTTTAGCAGCAAAAAAAATTAATACGGGGAATGGATCAGATGTTAAAATTGAAAAAATACCAGTAGGCCTTGTATTAGGAATTTTTCCATGGAATTTCCCCTATTGGCAAATTTTAAGGAGCGCAATACCATGTATCATCAGTGGGAATGCCATGCTGGTAAAACCTGCACCAAATGTTTCTGAGAGTTCTTTGGCCTTACAGCATATTTTAGATCAATGTGAGCCACTCCCCAAATATATCTTCAACACTTGTTTCCTGAATAATGAAGTAATTGAGACCTGCATAGCCATGCCTCAAATTCGGGCAGTAACCTTTACTGGTAGCACTATCACTGGTGCGCATATTGCTTCTATTGCTGGCAAAAATATAAAACCTATGGTATTAGAATTAGGAGGATCAGATCCCCTAATTTTACTGGATGATGTAAATTTACCTGAGGTAATTGATGAGATTTTATTTAGTAGATTTCAGAATAATGGACAAAGTTGTGTAGCAGCCAAACGCTTTTTGGTTCATAGCAACCTACTAACTGATTTTTTAACGCTAACCAAGCAAAAATTAGCAGCCTATAAGATAGGCAACCCCCAAGAAATTGGGATCAATATAGGACCATTGGCAAGAAAAGATCTTCTAGAAAACTTAAAAAAACAAGTACAAGAAAGCATAAGCAGTGGAGCAAAATTATATTGGCAGCACGAGCATGTTCCGGCTAATGGCTACTTCTTCCCTCCTACTATTTTAACAAACATACCAGATAACAACATAGCCGCTCAAGAAGAACTTTTCGGGCCTGTTTTAACTGTCTTTGAATTTTCAAGCGAACAAGAATTAATTGCCATCGCAAATAATACCTCATTTGGCTTAGGTGCAAGTATTTTCACAAAAGATGTTAGTAAAGCTGAGCGAATAGCTGCTGAAATTGAAAGCGGCATGGTTTACATAAACCAGATGGTAAAAAGTGATCCTAAAATACCTTTTGGAGGAATCAAAAACTCAGGATTTGGCAGAGAATTGGGTCCAGAAGGACTGTTAGCGTTTTGCCAAACTAAAACCACTTGGTTAAAAAAAAGTATTGAATAGTTTATGGTTTAATTACCTAAAACAAGAGAAAACTAGTTTGCTTCTTGAACTTCACCCTTACTGAGCTTTGAAGGTAAAATTCCATATTTATCTTTAAACTTTTTAGTAAAATGATTGTGGTTATTAAAGCCGCAATGATATAATACCTCTGATATGGGTGCTGCATTGGCTTCAATCATATTTTTCGCTTTTTGCAAACGCATATCAATAATTAATTTAAAGAGGGACTGACCACAAATTCGTTTGATGTTTTTTTGTATAGAAGATACACTCATCGGAAATTCTGAAGCAAAATCTGAGAGGGCAAGTTCATCATTAGCAATATTTTTATTAATAAACTCTTTAATCTGACTTAAAAATTTCTGATCTCTAGAATCAAATTTAGATTCTACATTATTTACCAGATTAGCAATAATCACTTGTTTTCTGTTTTCAATATTATTTCGGCACTTAAAAACTAATTCGTGCAGAGAAAAAGGCTTAGTAATGTAGTCGTCTGCCATTAAACCCAGCGCAAATAATTTATCATCTACCTCCGTTTTAGCAGTTAAAAAAATAAAAGGAATATGAGAAAAGCGTTTATCAGACTTTACAAAACTCAACAAATCGATTCCATCCATAACTGGCATAGACCAATCTGAAACCAATAGTGAAACACGTTTAGCCAATAATAATTGTTTTGTTTCTAAGCCATTCGCTGCCTGGTAAACATGAAAGCCTTCCATTTCCAAGGCAGCCGAAATATTACTACGCAAGATAGAATCGTCTTCACAAACAATTATTTTATCTGCCAAAAACCCATTGTTATTCATCGACATATTCAATAAATATAAATTTTTAATTAGTAAGGGTAATTTTAAAGCATAATTGATTGTTGTTTAATTCTTTGAAGCTCAATGCAAATCCTACTAATTCACTAATTTTTTGAGAAAGAAATAAACCCAATCCTAAGCCTTCTAAAACCTGGGTACCAATCGTAAATTGATTATAGGCTGTAATTTGTTCAAATTTTTCATTGCTGAACCTAAATTTATTAGGGTACACAATTTCTAAACTACTTGTTTCTGGGGATAAAAAAATATTCCAATTCACTGCATCACCTTTTTGCGTGAATTTGAAGGCATTTTCTGTTAATTCATCTAAAACACGTTTCAATAAAAATTTATCGGTTTTAATGGAAAGTCCTTCAACTAAGAGATTTAAATCTTCAGATCGATGATGATCAGACGCAACATTTACAATTGAATTAACCAGGTAAGTTGCCGGCACATCCTCTATGAATGGAAAATATGTTTTCGATTCAAGTTCTTTACTTAATATAAAATTATTAATTGCCCTACTCAATCTTAAACCACTGCGTTTAATAACATCTAATATGGATTGAGTTTCAATATCTAATGGCAATTTTTCAGCATTACCCATTAAAAACTGTGAACCAGTCAAAATTCCATTTAAACAGGTATTAAACTCATGAAATGGAGTAGAATAGGACTGCTGTTTCATTTTCTCAGCAGCTTTTTCAATACTTTCTCTTCTCAAATCACTCTTTGCAAACCTGGTTTCAATGGCATTTAATAAATCATTAAATGTAAATGGTTTAACAATATAGTCATCTGCTCCTAAATACATCCCTTTTCTGTGATCAGCTGCACTATTCTTAGCTGTTAAGAAAATAAAAATTGTAAAATTTAAGGGATATCGCTTCTGTAATTCTTCTAAAAAAGTATAGCCATCCATTTCAGGCATCATGATATCACAAATGATTAAATCTGGCTTAAAGGTAGCATAAGTGATTAAACCTTGAACTCCATTTTCAGCAGATGCAACATCATAATCATTCAGCATTAGAAACTCAACCACATTATTTCTAATATGCGTATCATCTTCTAAAACTAGAATTTTCCGATTATTTTTTATACTTTTCATTGAACAAGCAATGATATAGGGAGAATATATCATTACACATCAAATAAAAGGAAAAAAATGTAATAAAAAAAGAAATAAATTTACTTATTTCGGTAAATGATAGAGATTTAAGCGTTCAATTTCTAGCCTAACTAACTCAGGAACCAAATACCTAATAGACATTCCCGCTTGAATAGTTTGTCTGATATAGGTGGAAGAAATATTTAATAATGGCACCTCAAATAATTTTACTGAAGGGTGATTTACAATATTTTGTTGCTCCAGAATACCTGTTCGAGCATAAACAAACACAGAATGATTTTCTAAGATACGCTGATAGTCTTTCCAAAAGTGAAAACTCTGTAAATTGTCGCCACCTATAATCAAAGTAAAATGATGCATAGGAAATTTTATATTAAGTTCCTGTAAGGTAAACGCTGTATATGAAGGTCGTGGCAATGCAAATTCAATATCACAGGTTTTAAAACGACTATCGCCAGAAATTGCTAATTCTAACAAGTCTAAACGAGTATTTTCAGAAAGCAATTCTTCGCTGCCTTTAAAAGGATTCTGAGGAGAAACAACAAACCAAATTTCATCCAAATGTGTATAATCAGCCATATAATTGGCTATGATTAAATGCCCAACATGAATTGGATTAAAAGAACCAAAAAAAAGTCCAATTTCTGCCATCTAATCAAGTTTTAATAAAATGATTAACTATTAATTCTGCCTGAGCAAGTGCATGCTTTAAATCATCATTCAATAAAACCTGCTCAAATTTAGATTCAAATGCAATTTCTTTAACGGCCTTATTTACGCGCATGCGGAGTGTTTCTTCAGTTTCGGTAGACCTAAATCGCAATCTTTCTTCAAGTACTTGTATGTTTGGTGGTTTAACAAAAATTGCAAGTGCATTGTCACCAAAATATTGTTTTAAATGTAAACCCCCTACCACATCCACATCAAAAATAACAACTTTGTCTAAGGCCCAAATTCTGTCTATTTCAGATTTTAAAGTACCATAAAAATTACCCCCGTAGACTTCTTCGTATTCCAAAAACTCATTCGCACTTATTTTTTGTTCGAAGGCATCCTTTCCCAAAAAATAATAATCTTTCCCATCTACCTCGCCAACACGTTTATCACGTGTGCAGGCAGAAACCGAAAACATTAAATTAGGATTTACCTGAAGTAAATGCTTAACAATAGTAGTTTTGCCCGACCCAGATGGAGCACAAAATATGATTACTTTCCCTTTATTCATAAACCTTTGATCTATTAAAGCACATTGTTTATTTGTTCTTTAATTTTTTCTAGTTCTTCCTTCATTTCTACCACAGAACGCTGCATCAGATGGTGATTACTCTTTGAACCTATGGTATTAATTTCTCTTCCCATTTCTTGAGCAATAAAACCCAATTTTTTACCCGTAGACGCCATCCTAATTACCTCTTCCATGTAGTCACAATGTTGCTTTAAACGGACCTTTTCTTCATTTATATCTAATTTCTCTAGGTAATAAATTAACTCTTGTTCAAATCTGTTTTTATCAATTTGTTCTTGATTTAAATTTGCCAATTCTTTCCGCAAACGCTCTTTAATGGTTTCAATTCTTTCATTTTCAAAAGGTGTTAATGCATTCATTTTAGCAAGAATATGAGATGAACTTTTGCTAAACTCGTCTATTAATATTTTACCCTCAGTAAGCCTGTATAAATCAAATTTTGCAAATGCCTTGTGAACAACCTCCATAATATACACCCAATCAGATTCTTCAGGCGTGTCATCATTTGGTTGTAACACATTTGGAATATCAAATATATTACCAAGCAAATCACTTGCCTGATATCCATTTTGTGAGGCTACTGAAGTAATTTCATTTAAATAATAGGATGCTACCTCTTTGTTAATGGGTGTAATTCTATCTTCAGCTAATTTATAAGTAATTTGTATATGCAATTGAACAGTGCCTCGCTCAATGATCTTAGCCATTTCTTTGCGCAATTCGAGTTCCTTGTGTTGCCAATTTCTGGGCATTCGAATACTCAGTTCAAAAAATTTACTGTTTAAACTTTTGAGTTCAACTTTTACAGAAAACCTTTCTGTTTCGCCTTCGGCTTGCCCGAAGCCTGTCATGGATCTTAACATAAAAATAGATAAGCGCCAAAAATAAGGCATTTTAGGTAAAGGAAACTCATTTTAGTTTATTAGTCTATGATTTTATTAAAGGAAAATTTAGAATTACCTTAGTACCCTGATTTACTTCACTCTCCAATTGAATTTGAGCATGGTGTAAATCCATAAAATATTTTGCAATTGATAAACCTAAACCTGTTCCTGGAATATTTTCTGCATTTGAACTTCTAAAAAAAGTATCAAAAATAAATGGCAACTCACCAGATGGGATGCCAATTCCATGATCTTTAAAAACAAGCTGAATTTGATCATTCACCTGCTTAATACTTACCGCTATCACTGAATTAGTGGCAGCATATTTAGCTGCATTGCTCATTAAGTTATTATAAACATGAACAACCAGTTTTGGATCAAATTTTACTATACCAGATTCTATGTCCGTATCAAATTTTAGCTCATGCCCAGACAAATACCTTATTCCTTCTACTTGTAGATAATTTTCTGTAAAAGCTACCAAATCGGCGAGTTGTGCATTGAAAGTAATTTTTTCAGATTCAATACTACCCATTGTTAATACATCAGTCATTAAACCTGTAATTCTATCTACATCAAACTTTATCTTTTCAATTTTATCAAACACATTAGCTAAGACACTTCCGGATAAATCGTTGGAGCTTTTATTAACAAGTAACTGTATTAACTCTGCACTGCTTCTAATACCTGCCAATGGTGTGCGAAATTCATGTGATGCCATGCCTACAAATCGAGCCTTTAAATCACCAAGCTGTTTTTCTTTTGCCAAAGATTGCTTCAGTTCATTCTCAGCTAATTTCCTTTTAGTAATATCTTCAATAGAACCAACAGTTGCTTTTACATTGCCGTTTACCTCATCAATCAGCTTATTAATTTCTACATCAAACCAAATAATGTGTTTATCTTTATGCTGCAACGGAATTTCTACATGTAAATAGGTATCCGCAGGATTTAACAAATCAAACTTACTAAATGACTGCTCCATCAATGAAACATCAGGATAATAAAAATCAACAAAACTTTTACCTAATGTTTCCTCCAAGGTATAACCAGTAAGTTTTTGCCATGCTGGATTTAAAAACACAAAATTTGCTTCTCCATCCGTTTCAAAAATTACCTCTCTTAAGTTTTCAACCAAATCTCTGTAACGTTTTTCACTCACCCTAATTTTCTCTTCTATGCTTTTATTAGAGGAAATATCTACAATAAAACCAACAAGGGTTAAAGGTTTTCCTTCCTCATCAAAATTGGTGACTTTACCAATGTCAAGTACCCATATATATTCGCCCCTAGGACCTTTAATTCGATATTCTACACTTAAGTTTTCTACCTCTTTGTCATTAGACACTTTCCTTTGTTTTGCTAGGGCATCTGAAACGAGGTATACATCGTCTGGATGAATACTATTAAACCAATCATTGATCACATGAGTATGTTTTTCAGTATTATCAAAACCTAAAATTTCGTTAAAAATTTCATTACTCACCAATTCATCATTAAGCATATCCCATTCATAAAAACCAAGTTGAGTGGTTTGAATAGCCAAAGCTAATTTTTGATTGGCTTCTTCCAATAAACGTATATTGAGAACCAAATCAGACACATCACGGGTAATACAAACCAATGAACCATCTGCTAATTGCCGTAAGGTTAAATCTTGAAAAACTGCTCTACCATCCTTCGCTTGAGCCTGAACCTGTCCATTCCAAATTCCACTTTCATTTAAAATAGGAAAAACATGTTGAGATAAATATTCTAAATCCTCAGGTTTATATAACACTGTCCAAGACTTCCCAATCAAACCTCCTTTACCATAACCAAAAATAGATTCATGAGCAGGGTTCATATAATAATAAAGACCTTGACTATCTAGCAATGCAATTCCATCTGGAGAATTTACAATGGCCTCATTTTGCTTGATAATTAATTCCTCTTGATTTTTTATGGTAGTAACATCCAATCCATAACCAATAACTAAATCTACTTCTTCTTGAGCATTCAAAACAGGGTGCATAACCCGCACATGATATCTGTATTCACCAGAATCAGAAAGCATTTTCTCTTCAAATTGAATGGGCACTTTAGAAGCTAACATTTCATTAAACTGCGCCCTTCTTTCAATGGCAATATTAGTAGGCTTATTGCGCCAAGCACAATATTCAAAATCATCTTTCCCAATCATCCAATCGCGAACCTCATTATTTTTCACCCCATGACTATTTAAAAACATATATTTATGTTCCTTGTCAAAAACTACAATATCTGCAGGGATATTATTAAAAATAGTTTCGTAAAATTCTTTTTGTTTAATAGATGCATCATATTGTAAAGCAAGGGCTTGAGCCAATTCATTGCGTTTTAAATAAGAACCAATATTAGAGGAGATTGCTAACAAGGTGCTTACTTCAATTTCTTGCCAGTTTCTATAATTTGTACAATCATCAAATCCTATATAACCCCAAAACTTGTGATCAAAAATAATTGGGGTAAACAGCACACTTTTAATGTCTTGAACCTCAAGAGCCTCTTTAAATTGACCTTCCTCCAATTCATTGGTTGATACAGAATAACTTGCTCCCGTAATCAAATGATCTTTTAACCAATCAAAATCACTCCATGGAATTGCTGCCAGCAGCTCTGAGCCAAGTTGAACCTCCACGCCAGCTTTTACCCACTCATAGTCATAATGCATGAATGTTAACTCACCGTTTTCAAAACTATTTCTAAATATATAAACCCGATCTACATTGGCGGCTTCTCCCAATACAGTAATCACTTCATTCATTACCTCATTCGCGCTCTTATCACTAATAAGCGCCTTGGATGAATGAATTACAGCCTGAAACAATTGATTATACTTATCTTGATTAACAAACATGAATCAAAGATAAATGAATTAATGAAATTTGAAGTATTACAAAAAAATGAATATTCTGTGTGCTTTAGGCTATTTTTTAGTCTTCACCGTTTTCATTTGAATAATATCTACCAAGAAGGCAAAAGCCATTGAGAAATAAATAT
>CANHDN010000012.1 GCA_947459415.1 Bacteroidota bacterium | reverse complement strand
TCGTATTTTGGTCCGCTTATAGCGCGCAAACTATCTGCATAAAGCTTTTTAAAAGTGGCACCTTTTGCCGTTATGGCCAGTGGCGCGTTCCAGCTTAAGTTAGTGGTATCCCAAGCCGCTAAACTATCTGTGGCACTAATGGTAAAACATATTTTATTACCAGTACAAACGGCAAAATGTGCAGTGTCTTTTATGGCATTATCACCTGTAAATACTTGCAATTGAGGCCTAGTATTGCTTGCACAATTTCTGCTGTAAAACTGAGCATCTCGCGTGCTAATTCCCATTAGCGTTGGCAAACCTGCAATCGTTTTCCATTGCCTTACCTCAATTACTAAATTACTTACAAATTCACCAACTGGTCTAAACCTAATATCTCCTGTTACTGGGTTAATATGAATCCCTTGGGTATCATTTGGCGGAAATTGATTGGGATAACCCGCATAAGGAAAAGGCACAGTTGGACTGAAAGGCGAAATATATGGCGCCAGAGTATTTGATGCCGTTAATGAACGTCCAAATGAATAACTCAATGAATCGCCTTCTGGGTCTATAGCCCCTAAATTTGTCATAAATTCTTGCGAAGCACATGCCAAAAAAACGGGAGGGTTTGTGAATATGGGTCCGCCATTACATGGCGTGGTGCATCTATTAATGGTAACCTGAGAATAAAAATTAAGACCACCTGGAGAAACCAATGTAGAGATTGCGTTGTTTCTGCAACAACTAGAATAACCAATATTTACCAAACAACAACTGCTTGGAATGCTAGCTAAATTTATATTACCTTCAAAAACATATACTTCAATTCCCGGGGTAAACGTACCCGGAGAACGCGTCCCGCAATTGGAGCAAACTGTTTTTTGCAAATCGCATAATTGCACCACATCAAAACCGCTAACTGCCGTAACCACGGTTACTGCTTGCGTTCCGAAATTTTGTCCAACACAAGTACTAGGTGGTAAATTAGAACCAGCAGGAATCTCTGCGCCCGTTAATTGAAGATTAATGGCACAAGCCGGACTCAAAGAATTGGGACAATTAGCACACATTTGTATACCAAAGCAATCCCTATAAATCTTAAACTGAACCCTATAAACCTGCGGTGTATTAGTGCATGAATAGGTGATTTCTGAACCGATTACATGGGTTGCACGGGTGTTCAATGAAACTAAAATAAGTAAGAATAAAAATAATGGTTTACAACTAAATTTCATGCTGGTTTGACTCATCGATTAAGTTCACAATAATAAACTAAATTGAGGTAGATTAATAGGGAAGCATATGGATACAATTCATTTTTTAACTAACATTGTAAAGTAATTAAAATATGAATCAACAAGCAATAGAAAAACCCATTGACATGTATGGTGGTTTATTCGACCATTATTTAGAAAATGGATATTATCGAATGCAACGGAATTTATTTACCACAGACGATTATTTTGATACAGATACCTTATGCATGTTTGATGTGTTTTGGCTTCGAACAATTATCCAAAAATTAGACAGTCCAAGAGACCATAAAATATGGAAATTAAATAAGAATTTTAGTGTGTATATTGGACTAGCTAAGTATAGCATTGAATTAGACGAATTATATGTACGTTACCGCAATTTCATGAAATTTGATGCCCATGAAAGTATTGAACACTTTTTAGTAGGTGATGAAGAACATTGCAGGTTTAATTCCGGACTCATTGAAATTAGAGATAAAACAAAACTTATTGCTGCAGGTTATTTTGATGTAGGAGGAAACAGTATAACAGGTAACCTTAACTTTTATGACCCAGATTATAAAAAATATAGCCTAGGTAAATATCTCATGTTACGGAAAATTGACTTTGCTAAAGCTCATCAATTCACCTATTACTACACTGGATACTTGGCGGTAAAAAACCTCAAATTTGATTATAAATTATTTCCAGACCCAAATGCTGTAGAGGTTCTCATTAAACAAGAAAATAATGGTTGGTTTCCTTTTACAGCAATAAAAAAAGAAGGCCTCATGCCTTATACAAAATGGATCAATGAAAAAGAACCAGAAACAAATGAGTAGCTTTTTGTATTTTGCAAACCAATCAAGTTAAAATCTTTTGATCAAACTCAATTATATTAGTCATGGCCCCCAAGTTACCGGCGGATATTTGCATGAGAAAAACCTGGCAGAAAAATTATCGAAAGCTTTAGCTATTGAACTCCATGAATTAAGACAATGGCAATATTTTGAAAACCTACAGGCCCACGTTAAGCTATTGCATTGGGCATTTAAAATGTCTGATGCAGAACTAAATATTTGCGTTAGCAGATTGGCTTTACCCAGTATATTAAAAAATATTTTTAGTAACAGAAAAACGTTAGTGGTTTGGCATTACTTTGACGAGAAAGATAAAAAGAGTAAATTTCTAAAAACATATTACCAAATTCTTATTCGTATTTCTTTATTTATTCCAAGTAAAAAGCTAGCCTTTATAGCTGTGGCTCCCTATTGGAAAAGCTATTTTGAGAAGGAGTTTAAACTTAAAAAGGTATTTTATTTCCCCAATTTATTCCAGCCCAATCTGTACGAAAAGTTCATAGGTTCATCTAAAAAGAAGCAAATACATTTGGGTCAGGTTTCATTTAAAAATAGTGCGGAATTATTCTATTTAGCAGAACAATTATTTGTAAGAGGGTATTTCTGTTATTTTAGTACAAATGACCCCAAAAAAGTATATGAGAGCGCCTATTATAAAGTGATTTATTTTAATAATCACGATGAATATTTGCAACACATGGCAGAAAGTGAATACACCCTTGCCATGCCTGCCATTGAAGAAGGTTGGAATAGGATAGCACATGAAAGCTTGTTGGTTGGAACGCAAGTTATTGGATTTAACAAAGGTGGATTAGGTGATTTATTGCGTGGTTCAAATGCCTTCATGATTGGAAGCAGACCTATAAATAATCAAATCGAACATTTTAAAACAAGGGAGTTTGGCAACAATACAATGCCTCCTCCTACTGTAGTAAATGCCATGTACCTCATTTTAAATCAGATTCAAGCTCCTATCAATAGACCTTTTTTAGACCAATTCAATGATAACAAAGCTCCAGAATTTATAGCTCCAATTTGTGATTGGTATAGTACTTAAAAACACTCAAAGATGATTGTATTTCCGCATTGTAAAATAAATTTAGGTCTTCATATCTTGCATAAAAGAGCAGATGGCTTTCATAACCTAGAAACGGTTTTTTACCCTATTCCACTCTGCGATGCCCTTGAAATAATTGAAGGAAATTCAGAGCAAACGGAACCTGTGCAAATACGCTTAGAAGGCCTGCCAGTAAAAGGGAATTTGGATCAAAATTTAATCTATAAAGCCTACCAACTTATTGCCAAAGATTACCTCCTCAAACCTGCTACATTCTGCCTTTTTAAAAACATTCCTATGGGAGCAGGTTTGGGCGGCGGCTCTAGCGATGGCGCATTTGCCATACAATTAATAAATGAATATTTTAAACTTGAAATTCCGATAGAAAAACAATTACATTATGCGGCCCAATTGGGCAGTGATTGTGCATTTTTTCTATATAAGCAGGCCTGTGTGGCGTCTGGCAGAGGTGAGGTACTACATCCAATTCCACTGAATCTAAAAGGCTATTGGATTGCATTGGTAACCCCTCCTATTCATATAAATACGGCAGAGGCTTTTTCGCAAATAAAACCCAGAGATACTTGGGCAGAGTATGAAGATTTAGCAATACCTTCCATATTGGATCAACCCATTGAAACTTGGAAAGAGAAACTAGTAAACGATTTTGAGATGAGTTTATTTCCAAAGTACCCAGAACTTGAAAATATTAAAAATAGCTTATACGAATATGGAGCTATCTATTCGGCGATGAGCGGAAGTGGATCTACTCTATTTGGTATTTTTGAAAACAAACCAAGCCTTGCAAAAGAATTTAAAAAATGCTTTTACTTCTCCTGTCAATTAAATTAGTTAGCTTGATCAGATTCTATTAAGCCATCACGTAAACGCACAATTCGTTTAGCTCTTTTGGCAATATCTTCTTCGTGGGTTACTATAATGACAGTATTCCCGGCCTCATGTATTTTCTCTATTAACTCCATAATTTCATAAGAAGTTTTAGAATCTAAATTACCAGTTGGTTCATCAGCCAAAATAATAGATGGGTTATTTACTAGGGCACGCGCAATGGCAACCCGCTGCCTTTGCCCGCCAGAAAGCTCATTAGGCTTATGATCCATTCGATCACCTAAACCCACACTTTTAAGTGCAATTTCTGCTTTCAAAATCCTGTCTTTTTTAGGGATACCCGCATATACCAGAGGCAATGCTACATTATCTAAAGAAGTATTTCTTGCCAATAAATTAAAGGTTTGAAAAATAAATCCTATCTCTTTATTTCTAATTTCGGCAAGGGCATTGTCTGTCATATTGCTAACATCTGTGCCATTTAAAAAGTATTTACCGCGTGAGGGTGTATCTAGGCAACCCAAGACATTCATGAGGGTAGATTTACCAGAACCTGATGGCCCCATGAGGGCCACATACTCCCCTTTTTTAATTTGTAAATCTACTTCACGTAATGCATTTACAACCACCTCTCCAATTCGGTAGGTTTTACCAATACCTTTTATTTCAATAACGGAATCTTCCATTATTATCTAAATTTAGGAACACGGAAATAATCACTATCTTTTGCTGGGGCATTTAATAAAGCATCTTTTTTTGAGTGCGTTACATCAGCTACGTCATCTCGTAACATATTTACATGCTCACTCATAAAAATTAATGGTTCTACCCCATCAGTATTTACCTCATTTAACTTTTCGCAGTATGATAAAATTCTACCTAAATTGGTTTTTAAATCATCCTTTTCAGCCTCAGTAAAATCTAATTTAGCTAAATCTGCTAAATGATTTATGGTTTCATTATTAATATCCATGCGCCTGCAATTTATGATTTATTACATTAAAAACTTGTTCTTTTAATTGATCAATATCTGCTAAGGTAAGCCCTTTTGTTTCAATTGGCTTGTGAACGAATTGACTTACAAACCCTGGTCTTCCCTCAAACACACCCTGATCTGGTAGCACTTCCCAGTTTCCAATGATGGTTATGGGTAAAAGAGGAATTTGTTTTTCTATGGCAATTCTAAACGGACCATCTTTAAATTTAATAAGTTTAGGGACCTGGTTGGATATGGTTCCCTCAGGAAAAATTACCATACTATTTCCTTGGTCGATCCAATTTAGGGCCTTTCTATAACTTAAGGCCGCTTTTCTAGCATCTTTTCTGTCTACTGCAATATCAATGGTTCTAAACCAAATTCCAAAAAATGGCACACGCTCTAATTCTGCCTTTGCCATAAAATTAAAAAATAATGGCAATTTTACAGTGAGTGTAATGATATCTATTTGAGAAGTATGATTAGGAACAATCATGTATGACCTGCTTGTATCCAATGGTTCTTCGTAAGTAGTTTTAACTTTTACAAAATTAAATAGCAACAACATTTTCCCCCAAAACTTCCTAAGTAAATGACCAAAGCGATAGCGTTTAGCATTACTCAGCGCAAAATATATGAGGGGATATAACAGAATGAACCATAACACTGTTGTTAAGCCAAAATAAATGGCATAAGCAGCTTTTAGCGGATGTTTAGATAATTTTAATGCCACAAAAATTTATTTTCCGAAAGCCTCGGGATTTGTTCGCCAAGATTTTAAAACCATCAAATCAGATTCATTCACATAACCTTTTGCAACCGCAGTTTCAATTAATGCATCATAATTACAGAGCGAAATAAGTTCGCAGTTGGCAGCGGCAAAATTATCTGTTGCAATTTGCAAACCATAGGTAAATATACTTGCCAAACCTAAAACCTCTGAACCAAACTCACGAAGGGTACTTACAGCCTGTAAACTACTTTTACCTGTTGAAACCAAATCTTCTATTACCACTACAGCCATGTCTGGATGAATGTCACCTTCTACCTGTTTGCCCATTCCGTGCTTTTTGGGTTCAGACCTAACATAACCAAATGGTAAATTAAGTGCATCTGCTACCAAAGCACCCGGAGCGATACCTGCAGTTGCAACACCAATGATAGCCTCCACTTGAGGGTAGGTTTTTTTTATTTCATGTGCTAAAGAATCTTTAATAAATGTCCGAATTAGCGGATGAGAGAGCGAAAGTCTATTATCGCTATAAATTGGAGATTTTAAACCAGAAGCCCATGTGAATGGATTATTCGGTTGTAACTTAATTGCTTTTATCTGCAGTAAATATTCTGCTATCTTTGCTGCTGTGGATTCATTAATTTGCATGTGTACAAATGTATAAATTTTTCATTAACGATAAGCCTCTTTTACTTACAAAGGAGCTAGATGAGGGTATTGCAAAAATGCAATTACCAATAAAACAATACGATACAGATACTAAATTAATGGATTTAGTCAGGAAAATAGAAGACTCCAGCGATTTAGGTTTGGTATTAGTTTGTGATGACCCAGAAAAGGTTTTTTCCAAGTTATTGTCAAAATTTACCTGTATACATGCTGGTGGTGGAATTGTTTTCAACAAAAAAGATGAGCTACTCTTAATAAAAAGATTGGGAAAATGGGATTTACCCAAAGGAAAAATTGATCCAGGTGAAACAAAAGAAGAAGGGGCTATTAGAGAGGTTGAAGAAGAATGCGGAATATATCCCCTTGAGGTATTGAGATTCTTTGGAAATACTTATCATTCCTATAAACTACAGGGTCACCGATTTTGTAAAATAACCCATTGGTATTTAATGAGTACACCCTTCACTGGAGAACTTGTACCGCAAATAGAGGAATCTATTACAGAAGTTAAATGGGCAAATTGGAGAGAATTAGACCTAAAAGGCATGAATACCTATGAGTCTATTCGTACTATTTTAATTGAAGCATTGAAGCCTTAAATCTCTACTTCCTTTGGTATAAAAGAGCTTGCATCACCCCCATTTCGAATTAAATCTCTAACGATGGAGGAACTAATTGGAGTATATTCTGGATCACACATTAAAAAAATAGTTTCTGCTTTTTGATAAATCATGCGATTCATTTGAGAAATATTTTTTTCATAGTCAAAATCTGCCATATTTCTGATGCCTCTCAAAATAAATTGAGCATCAATGCTTGCACAAAAATCTACCGTTAAACCTTCGTAATAATCTGCCCTAACCTTGGGCTCATTTTTATAAATTTGATTGATCCAATTCACCCTTTTTTCTAAAGGGAAAAGGGTTGATTTATTGATATTGTGTCCAACACCTACAACAATTTCATCGAATAAAGGTAAGGCCCTTGCAATAATATTGGTATGACCAATGGTGATGGGATCAAAAGTGCCCGGAAAAAGTGCTATTTTTTTCATGATATTAAATTCAAAATTAGGAACTTTTAAAGGTATAATTACAAATAAAAAAAAGAAAAGCAAGATTGTCCATAAACCCGCACCTCTTTAAACTGACTGAGGTGATTAAATGTAAGTGAACTCGCATGTTCTAATATTAATATACCCGATGGATGAAGCAAATCTTTTTCAAATACAATTTGAGGGATTTCACCCATTCTAGATAGTGCGTAGGGAGCATCTCCAAAAATAATATCAAATTTTTCTGTACACTGTTGGAGGAATTTAAAAACATCTTGCTTAACTACTGAAATCTTATCTAATTTTAACTTTTGAGAAGTAGCGGTAATAAACTTAACACAATTAGCATTCTCATCTACACTCGTAATTTTTCTTGATCCCCTGCTCGCAAATTCATAACTAATATTACCTGTTCCAGAAAATAAATCTAACACACTTAATGCTTCCATATCAAATCTATTTTGAAGTATGTTAAATAAACTTTCCTTAGACCTATCTGTGGTTGGCCTTACAGGTAAATTTGAAGGAGCTTGAATAATAATACCCCCCTTTTCGCCACCAATTATACGCACAACAGAGAGGCAGATTCATTGAAAAACTGATGTTCTCCAAATTGTTTAAAACTAAGCGGGTAGGTATACATTTTAGGCTTTATACCATATTGAACAGACCTTACGTATTTCTGCAATAACTCGTGTAATTCTGATAAACGTGAAGAACTGCCATATAAAACCACATCACATGCATGTGAAATTTGCAAATGCTCTGCAGCTGCCAATAAGTAGTACACAATTTCAGTTTCAGATTCAAAAGTAAATGTATTGTAAAACTTAATTTGATGATCTAAATTTAGTATTTCAACGTAATCTGCATGCATTTGTATATGCATTTTATTGGCTGCATTTTCAAAACCTTGGGATTCCACTGCTTTAATGAACAAAAGAGATCCATGGTATACATCTACCATGGGCATGCCAAAACGAATAAGTTTCATTAACTCATTTCTCACATTAAATAAGGCTGAACTTTGTTGCACATGCATTTTACAATATAAAACTTGCGAGAGTGGCATAATCTTTTGGTTCAAGCCGTAATAAGATTCAGTTTCAATTACATTTAATAATGACTCGGGAACCAAACTAACCTGATGGGAAGAAATAACCACTTTACGTTCTTTGTATTTGGGCTTTAAACATTCTATTAAGGGTGTTATTTCTTTGTATTCATCATAGCTCAGCATTAAAAAATTAATTTCTGGCGCTGTAAAAATTGATAATTGTAAGATCTGATTATTGGAAGGATCAGACACTACCGAACTAATATGGTTAGCCTCAAAAAATACGGTATGCTCGTATTCGCTTGTAGCCAACTCATTAAATAAATTGTCTGAATAGATTTTGTTAGTTATGGATTGCACGATTCTTGTTCTTACCTTCGCAAAGTAGTAAAACCAAATCAAAAAATAAAAAAGTGAATCACTTTGTACCAAAAAACCCAGAATTTGTAAGCTTTGTAAAAGAGAAAATGCTTGAAAATCATTTTATGCAACACCTTGGTTTTCAAATAAAAAAAATTGAAGCTGGCTATGTTGAAGGAACATTAGAAATAGCTGCAGCGCACAGACAACACATTGGTTATTTACACGGCGGTGTTACAGCAACATTAGCTGATTTGGTTGCAGGATTTGCAAGTTATACCCTTGTAAATGCTGAACAAACGGTTGTAACCGTTGAAATGAAAATCTCCTATTTAAATCCAGGTGTTGGGAACCTCGCTTTTTGCAAAGGTTATGTCATTAAAGCTGGGCAAAAACTACATTTTGCAGAAGCAGAGATTTATGTAAATAATAATGGTAGTGAGGTTTTAGTTGCTAAAGGATATGCAACCTACGCTGTTATTGATGTATCCTAAGAAAATAAAAATTTTATATGATACAAAGTGGAAGAAATTCATTTATTTGTGAGATAAAATAAACATACTACCCGTTAAGAATTATACATGAAATTAAGTTTTTTAGGTGCCGCCAAACAAGTTACAGGGAGTATGTTTATGCTCACGTTACAATCTGGTTATAACATTTTAATTGATTGTGGGATGGACTATGAACTTAAAAAAAATCCAATTGCACAAGCAAATATTTTTCCGTTTGAACCAGTTACCATTGATTTAGTAATTTTAACTCATGCCCATATAGACCATTCTGGAAACTTGCCAGCCTTGGTTCAGCAGGGATTTAAAGGAAATATTATGTGCACGCCTGCAACAGCTGAATTGAGTGCATATTTATTATTTGATAGTGCCAACATACAACTCAATCAATACAGAAAGAGTTTGGGGAGATCTAAAAAAAGCCGCCGAGACCAAATACCAAAACCTCTTTTTACAGAGAAAAGTGTTAAACAAACCGTTGATCAATTTTTCACCATACCTTTCCATAAACCTTTTCAAGTAAATCCAGAACTGAGCATTCAATTTATAGAAGCCGGACATTTACTTGGAGCTGCAAGCATAGAAATTACGATTTTTGAAAATGGCCAAGAAACTAGGTTTGGATTTTCAGGTGATTTAGGCAGATCTAATAGTAAATTGGTTCGCGATGGAGAAATTTTTAACCAGGTAGATTACCTGATTACAGAGTCTACCTATGGTGGCAGAAAACACTTTTCAGGCAGTGATGCAGAGGAAGAATTAATGCCTTATATTCAAAAAACCTGTATCGATTTTAGGGGAAGATTGGTAATTCCTGCCTTTAGCGTAGGCCGAACCCAAGCTGTTGTATTCACCATTAACCAGCTCAAAAAAAAGGGACTCATTCCAGATTGGTTGAAAGTTTTTGTAGATAGTCCGCTTGCCATTAAAAGTACACCCGTTTACGAAAGACATGCTTATTTATTAAACAAAGAAGCGCAACAATTTATGCAAGACCATGGCAGCTTGTTTCATTTTACTAATATTCATTACTTAGAAGGAATGGACGAGCATGAGGAGCTTATGCATTATTTTGATCCTTGTATTATTATATCGGCAGCTGGCATGGTAGAAGGCGGAAGAATACAAGAACATGTAAGCAATAACATAGAAAACCCTTACTCTACCATTCTCATTGCTGGCTTCTGTGCAGAAGGTACTCTGGGGCATAGATTATTGCAAGGACAAGCAAGTATACAAATTAAAAACCGCGAAAAGCGAGTATTTGCCCAAATTGCAAGAACAGATGTTTTTAGCTCACATCCAGATCACGATGAAGTTTTTAACTACATAGAATCCACTGTGCATGCCAGTAATAAAGCAGGTAAAAAACTACAAAAAGTTTTCCTGGTTCATGGTGAAGAACCTCAATTGATGGCTATGCAAGAATCGGTTCAAACCAAAGGGCTCTGCGAAGCAATCATACCAAATTATTTAGAAGAGTTTGAATTATAATTTTAAACTAAAGTATTTATCTAGATTCTAAGCAAGCAACATGATGACCAATTCTGATATTGCAGATATATTTAAAGCCTATGCTGATTTAAGCGAATTACATGGCGAAAATCCTTTTAAAATAAAATCTTTTGCAAATGCCTCATTTCGCATTGATAAAATAGCAGACCCACTGGAGGGTAAAACACTGCAAGAACTTGAAAACGTGGAGGGGATTGGTAAAAGTATTGCACTAAAACTAGTACAAATTTTTGAAACCAATACTTTCCCAGAATTGCTACAATTAATTGAAGCAACACCCGAAGGCGTTCGTCAAATCATGAGAATTAAAGGCATTGGACCCAAAAAGGTAGCCATTATTTGGAAAGAAATGCAAATTGAAAGTATTGGAGAACTTTTATACGCTTGCAAAGAAAATAGATTAGCACAATACAAGGGATTTGGTTTAAAAACACAGGAAGCAATCATTAAACAAATTGAGTTTATGTTTGCCAGTGCTGGTCAATTTCATTATGCCAAAATTTATCCAAGCGCCATCGATTTATTAACCCAACTAGAACGCTTTGAATCTGTAGAACATGCCTCTTTTTCAGGGGAATTTTATCGTAAAATGGAAACCATTAGCTGTGTTGAAATGATAGTAGGCACGATGGATCCGCTGTTTTTTGCAGAAGAATTTGAATCATTTTTTGAGTTTCCTTATTCAGAAAATAGCTTCAAAATGGAAGAATTTACCTTTAAGATATTGGTTTGTAATGCCAATGAGTTTGCTTATCATTTGTTTCAGTTTGGGTCGAGCCAATTGCATGCAGAAAAAGTGCTGCAAAGAATAGGTTCAGACCGAAAGAACTATGAGAATGAGAAAGAAATTTATGAAGCGGCAAATATGTCTTATGTGCACCCAGAGATGCGAGAAGACAGAGGTGAAATTGAACGTGCCATTGCTCATGCATTACCTGTTTTAATTGAATATACAGATTTAAAAGGACCGCTTCATAATCACTCTACCTACAGCGATGGTATTCATACCATAGAAACCATGGCAGATTTTTGCGTAAAACAAGGGTACGAATATTTAGGCATGGCCGATCACAGTAAAAGTGCATTTTATGCCAATGGTTTATCTGAAGAAAGAGTGGCTCAACAACTTGTTGAGATTGCTAAGCTAAACCAAAAATATGCGGGTAAGTTTAAGATATTCTCAGGAATAGAATCGGATATATTATATGATGGAAATTTAGATTACGATAACAGTATCCTTCAAGAATTTGATTATGTAGTTGCCTCAGTGCACAGTGTTCTTAAAATGACTGAAGACAAAGCAATGAGTAGACTCATAAAAGCCATAGAAAACCCTTATACCACTATTCTAGGTCATCCAACAGGAAGGTTATTATTAATGCGTGAAGGTTACCCAATAAACCATCACAAAATCATCGACGCCTGCGCTGCTAATGGAGTAATTCTAGAACTGAATGCAAACCCATACCGCTTAGACATAGACTGGCGATACCTAGATTATGCTATAAACAAAGGCGTAATGATTAGCATTAACCCAGATGCACATGAAGTAGAAGGCTTTTATGATATGTTTTTTGGAACAGAGGTAGCCAGAAAAGGGGGCCTAACAAAAGAAATGTGTTTGAATGCTCAAGACGTTTCATTCTTAGATACCTATTTTAAAAAGAAAAAGCCCTAAATTAAAAAGCCGCAGAAAATTAGGGATTCAATTCTCTGCAGCCTTTAATATAAACAAACACCAAACTTTTTCTATTTTAATTGATTTATAATCAGGATTTTATTGATTATCATGAAAATCAAGTTCTGAAATTCATGCAGTTTTATAGAAAATAATAATTTTTTATTTTATTATTGTGTTTCCGCTAAAACTGGCCCTATTCCTAAATCGGGCGCAAAATTAATACAAATTATTAATTTTCAATAGGCTGTCTGTCATTTTTTTGCAAGTATGACTCAAAGTAGCCACCATCTAAGGAAGAAATTTTTTGAAACTTAGATTTTTTGCTATCTCATTAAATAAATTTTACCCGTTCCGTTCACAAAAAAGCTTGATTCATCTCTAGCTTTGGTTTTGGCCTGCTCAATATTATCTCCATTAATTTTGGTGTATACCTGATATAAATAAACACCATTTGCCAGTTTATCTCCGAATTGGTCTGTACCATCCCAAGCAAATTCACTGATATTATTTCCAATTCTTATGTTTCCAAACTCTTCCGTCCGAACTTCCTTAACTACCTTTCCATTCAGAGTTAAAATTCTTATCAATAGTTGATCTGGAACCTTAGATCCTGTTAGCGTAAACACAAATCGCATTTGCGTGGTAAATGGATTTGGATAAGGATAAAAATGTGTAATGGTGCTTTTATTAATCACTGTAAATTCAATCTCATATTCCCTAGCACCTGCTTTATTACCACTCGCATCTGTAGCTTGAACTTTTAATGCATATACCCCATCCTTTAGATTTTTCGGATTGAATAACACAAATGCTTCATTTTTATCTGTTGCCGGACTAAAAATTACATCTGGATTATTTAAAAACACACGATCAAATTCAAAACTACCTGGCTTCCTGATATAAAATTCAAAGGTATTGGTATCTTTTTGCATTAAATAAGAATTGTTGTCTGTAGAACTAATTCTTATGGTAGGATTTGGAGAAACAATATCTCTATTAAAGATTCTTTGGCCATCAAAAGTAACTTGTAAATAAGGATTTTCAAGATCTCCTTTTACCGTAAAATCTTGCTTCAAAAAATTATTTAAATAATTAAGCTCCTTTACTTTCTTAGTGGCATTTATATTAACTTGAAGCGTATTTTTACCAGACAATAGTTGGGTAGGTATTTGGGTTCGAACCAAAGTGCTTTCATTGGCTGAAATTGGAGGCACTTTTAGCCAATATGAATAAGGTATTTTGCGAGATTCATCAAGAATTTCGAAAAGGGTTTCTATAGAATCTGCAATACTCTCTCCTAGGTTCACTATGGGTAAATCTAAACGCAAACTATCACCTTTTTCTATAACACTCGCATAAAACTTATATTGGGCATTTACATCAATGCTGAGCTCTGGACCTCCTTCGTATAAAACCTGCCAATATTTTACCTGATGAGGTGTTCGATAGGTGCTATCTACAAATCCTAACTGCAGCTTTATATATGGATATTTTTGGGCATCAATACTACTTAAATCTATCTGTGTTTGGGTTTGATTTCTATAAATAAAAGTATCTTTTCCTGAGGTATTTATTCCAATTACATCTAACCACCATCTCCCTTTGGGCAAAGGATCCTTTTCTTCTAATAACAGATTAAGTTGCTTATAACTACTAGCAGGGCCAATTGGCATGCTAGTAAAATTTCCTGTATACCATTTTAAGCTTATTTCTCTTCTTATCCTCAGATACATTTCATCTTGGGGATCTGTTGGTCCGGGTGGAAGATTTGGGGTGTTTTTAAGGTCATTATTGGTAACAGTATCTTCAATTGCCAAACCTGGCGCTTCACCTTTCATACCTATGATAGCCCATGCTGTATGGTGATTAGTTATTTGTGGAACTTTCACAGAACCTATCTTTGCAAATTGAGATTTCACAGAAGTAGGCCAACTTTCAATGCCACTGCTGTACCGAGAAAACATAGCCACATAATATCCATTAGGAATTGAATCGATGAATTGCGCCAAATCTTGCTGACCCTGAGCAAAATTGGTATTAAAAGTATAATAACGCACACTTTGATCAAATTTATTTGCTTGAACAAAGGCACAATTAAATGGATAATTTGGTAATTCATAAGGAAAATCAACCTGATAAGGTTCAAACACTAACACTACTGTACCTTGCGAAATACAAGAGCCAACACCCGCATTTAATAAGTAAGGTATTACTACGCCCATTCTGCGGTGATCCCACCTCCTATTTTCAATACCCAATACCAATGAATTATTACTAAATACCAAACGCCTAGTAGTATCTTCGAATTGAATAAAGGTTTTTGCACTTGCGTTTTTTAACTGCTCATAACGCTGTTGGTGCCAACCTTTGCTTGCATTTTTCATGAAAGTAAAACTCTGTTGAACCCAAATACCGCCTTGATTTTCTGGCAAATTTATTTTGGCACGCCAAAAGTATACCAAACTATCTTGTGAACTCAATGATATCTTCCACTTGGCTAAATGAGTAGCTGTAATGGGAGCACTTTTTTGATTAAAAATACTATTGCTATTGAAGCTTGGTGTTGTATCAATTTCAAAAATATAAGTAGCAGGTTCTGTAAACAGGTTATTATTTTGAACGAGCAATTCTACTGAATCAGTATTTATGATTGCATATGGTTTGGGATAAATGGTTTGCAAACCACTACCTGGTAAAAAATAATTAATGGAAGCTTCGTTATTGGTATATTTAATTTCTTGGACTTTTTGGGTAGGATTAATTTTTACGGTAAATACATTATCGCCAATATCTTGTTTTAATAGGGGCTTTACCCAGACGAAAAATGTATCTACATTTAGGGGCGCAATAGCTTGATTTAAATCAAATGTTTGAACACTATTGTTTGGAAGCTTGCGTTGTAATTGAATGTGTAAGGTATCCGTCACAGCTTTTGCCAAGTTATGAATAATAATGCCTATTGCGAGTGAATCATTTTGCACACTTGCATTGCTTGGTGTAACAAATAAATCAGAATTCTCTATCTGATAATCTGGTTTAGCAGGCGCATAAAGCACAAAAGCAGGATCACCTTGTAAAAGCAATTGAAGTGCATGCGACCGGGCAAATTGCTCATTACTTTGGGAGGTGACTTCGAGCGCTCTTTTCACCTGCAAGCCAATTGGTAAAGAATAGTTAAGCAGCCCTAACTGTTGATATAGTTGATTCATCTGAAAGCTCAATTGGTTGGTAAAAGTTAAATTGGTGTGTGCCAACCAACCAATGGCGCCTTTGTTAGCTGCACAGATATAATCTTTACCATATACCAAACCCGTTCCCAATGGATCCACATCATTCGCATTACCTATATTACATCCATTAAAATAATAAAAGGCAGGTTTATTGTTTGCTTGTAAATCATTAATGCCTCCAAAATCCATATCTAATACGGTAAGTGAACCATGACCGTAAAATGTCATCATGTTTACGCCATTATTTAAATGTTTTAATAGAATAGATTTTAAATCCCCATCGGTTGGCGCTGAACTTTTCTTAAAATATGGAAAGATTCTTGCTCCTATTGGTTTGCCAAGCACCATATTACCCATAGCAGCCAATTGATTTTTAAACTCATTTTGTTGTGATTCATATGAACCACCGCTTAAATGTAAAAAATCTTTACGCCAAGCATTTATTGAATCTGCATTAATTTCGAGTGCTTTTAATTTTTGTAAATAATTATTTAGCTCTTGCAAGTTACTTGCAGGGATTCTGCCTGTTGCTATGCTTGGTGCACCATTCAAACCAACAAAATCATTGGTAAACATATGATCAGATGAGGGCACGCCAAATGCAGGTACCAAATTTAGTTGGTTGGTTTCTCGGTTTAATTTCAATAAATTGTTTTGATATCCCCTACCTAAAAGCAATAAAAATTGTGGCGCTGTATTTTGTTTATCAAATAAATGTTTGCAAAATTTTCGTATAGCCAAGGGGTGAAAATGTCCGTAGGTATAGTAATCTGATAAATCTTCTGCATAAGCCAAATACGTATTATATTTAATATTTCTGTATGTTTGATAGGCTTCTGCTCCCATTTTTAATTGCTTATTTGAAACAATAAGATATTGATAATTGGCCAAAACATTTGGTACCACAAATTGGTGCGGCATCACACTTATTGGAGTAAGAACATTGGATAAATCATGCAAAACAAGTTTACTTTTAGATGCATTGAAAGGTATTAAAGCTTGAATCTGATTCACATTCTTATTAGCTATTACGCGAATGCCTTGACTTAGGTCATATAAAACAGGCGATACCCCTGTATAGTTATTAAGCTGAAAAAGTGTTTTACTACCTAATTGGGTTTTGGGCAATTCAAAAACAACTGCATTTTCTAGTGATGAAATGGTTCTAGGGTAGCGCAATTGGATATATGAAACACCAACAAAGTCACTTCCTACGGCAATATCATTAATAACCTCTACCCTAAATTGGGTTGTTTCTCCGAGTAAATTTGCTGAAATTGTTCTAACAAACTTTTGCTCTCCATAACCCCTAAAAGTTGTATCAATAAGAATGCTAGCATTTAACCCATCAGGCAAAATAGAAATTCGCACATGGTGATTAGGTGAATTTGGATTCGGAAGAAAAAAGTCTGATGCACCAATTAATTTTATTTCAACAAAAGCATTGAGGTTATTAGACTTATTGGGAGTTTGAAAGGTATAAACTTTGGCTTGCGATTGGCCAATTAAAGCGCTCATCATACCTTCGGAGGCGGCATATTCTGAAAGATAATATTTCTGATCTGCCGGAATAAAAGCTCCATAATAATAATCCTCTTGTGGTACAAGTTGTTGAACTATTTCAAGGTTTGGTTCAGCAGTGTAATTAGCATAATCTGCATCTGAATAAGTTTGAAATCGAATTGGATTATGACTGCTTGAATCTGGCAAAACACTCAAAAAATAATAGGCAGTATCAGAGAATATACTTTTAAAGGTTTGAGCTTGATCTGCAGGAGTTCTATACATTTCGCGATCGAGCATTCCATCATTTGGGCTGCCAAAAAATTCAATAAAATCTCCCGGATCAAAAACCCCGTCTAATTCTCCTGAAACATATATTGCTTGTTCTTTACCATTTTTAAACAACTGAAATTTGCGCGGGTTATAGGATGAAAAACCAGCTAATTCACTGGCTTGAATGCGATACACTCCTTCTTGTATTAACTTTATTTTTACATAAGGTTGATAAGGCCTTATCCACTCAAAACCGTATACCTGCTGGGCACTCGAAACCCTAGGATAGAGCAGTATGAAAATGCCTACTAAAAACGTGTAGATTCTATTTGATTGGTTCGGCATAAATCTATTTATTCAAATATCATTTTTTTAGCTCAACGATTTTTTACGCGCTGTATTGCCTCTATTTTTATGGAATAGTTTATTTTTTTGCCTCCAATTCAGAGAAAAATTTAAAGAAATATGGAATTGTTTCTATCCCTTTATAATAGTTAAACAAGCCATAATGTTCATTAGGTGAATGCAAGGCATCACTATCTAAACCAAAACCCATCAATACAGATTTTAATCCTAATTCACGCTCAAACAAGGCAACAATGGGAATAGAACCTCCACCTCTGGTAGGTATGGGCTTTTTACCAAAGGTAGTCTCCATGGCTTTTTCAGCTGCCATGTAGGCATTAGAATCTATCGGTGTTACCACTGGCTCTCCTCCATGATGAGGCCTCACTTCAACTTTTACACCCTTTGGCGCAATGCGCTCAAAATGTTCTTTAAATAGTTTAGTAATGGTTTCAGAATCTTGATGAGGCACCAGTCTCATACTAATTTTTGCAAAAGCCTTGGAAGGTAGCACTGTTTTGGCTCCCTCGCCTATATATCCACCCCAAATACCATTACAATCTAAGGTTGGTCTAATACCGGTTCTCTCCAATACATTGTATCCCGTTTCACCCCAAACATCGCTCACATCCAAATCTTTTTTATAGGCATCTAAATCAAAAGGAGCCTCATTTAATGCTGTTCTTTCTTTTTCTGTTAAATCTTGAACCAAATCATAAAAACCAGGTATGGTAATGTGATTATTTTCATCATGTAAACTAGCAATCATTTTAGCCAAAATATTGATAGGATTGGCAATAGCGCCACCATAAACTCCACTGTGTAAATCGCGGTTCGGGCCTGTAACTTCAACCTCCACATAACTCAATCCGCGCAGACCACAATCTATACTAGGTGTATCGTTTGCAAGGATAGAAGTATCTGAAATAAGCACCACATCTGCCTTCAACCTATCTTTATTTGCTATACAAAAAGGACCTAAATGGGTTGACCCAACTTCTTCTTCTCCCTCAATCATGAATTTCACATTACAAGGCAAACTTTTTTCGGCCATCATCATTTCAAAGGCCTTTACATGCATATAAACCTGACCCTTATCATCACAGGCACCACGCGCAAAAATAGCCCCATTTGGATGTATTTCTGTTTTTCTAATTGTAGGTTCAAATGGTGGTGTTTCCCATAATTCTAATGGAACAGCTGGTTGAACATCATAATGGCCATAAACCAGCACGGTTGGCAATGTCGGATCAATAATCTTTTCGCCATATACGATAGGATTTCCTGCAGTTTCGCATAATTCTACCTGATCTGCTCCAGCGGCTATCAATTTATCTTTGATATAATTGGCAGCAGCGATCACATCTTGTTTGTAAGCAGAATCTGCACTAATGGATGGAATTCGAAGCAATTCGAGTAACTCATTTAAAAATTTTTCTTGATTATTAGATAAATAAGCGGCTTGTGTCATGATTAATTCTTTTTGTTAAAGAGTCAAAAGTACAAATTTTTAAGAATTGACTGTCTATTAATTTAATTGCATATCATGTTTTGTGAATAATTTTACACGAAGCATTCAGCATTCCTCTCACATTAAATATAAATTTGTTGAAATGAAATATACCAGCAACAACGAAGAAAAATTCAAAACCTTCTGGGTTATTTTTATTTATTATCTATTGCTAGGTCCATTTGCATTAATTATATTAATTAATAAGATATTTGAGCCCCTTTCACCCCCGATAACATTTTCTGAACTCGAACAAGAATAATATCGGGTATCTTAAAGCAATTTGAAACCAATTTTATTCATAATTGTAAGGTAAATTGTTGAAATCTTAGGCTTACTAAGTACCAATTTACATGTACCTTTGGCAGGTGGATTACTTAGAAACTTTAAACCCTTCTCAAAGGGCTGCCGTGGAGCAAATAGATGGACCTGTAATGATCATTGCAGGAGCAGGTTCTGGAAAAACGCGTGTGTTAACATACAGAATTGTTCACATGTTGCGCCAGGAGGTAGACCCTTTTCAAATTTTATCACTCACCTTTACAAATAAAGCTGCCAAAGAAATGCGCCACAGAGTTATGGAAGCGGTAGGCAGTGAAGGAAGAAATATTTGGATGGGTACTTTTCACAGTATTTTTTCGCGGATTTTACGAGTTGAAAGTGACAAAATTGGATATCCAAGGAATTTTACCATTTATGATTCTGATGATAGTAAAAGTTTGATAAAAACCATTTTGGGAGAGATGAAATTGGATGATAAATTATATAAACCATCCAATATGTTAGCACGCATTTCTGCTGCAAAAAACGCACTAATTTCTGCAGAAGAATATCTTGGAAACAGCGAATTTTTTGAAAATGATAACAGCAGTGGTAGGCCAAAATTTGGACATTTATTCAAGTTATACCAAGACCGGTGTTTTAGAGCTGGAGCCATGGATTTTGATGACTTATTGGTAAATACTCATAAACTTTTTGCCAATCATTTAGATGTACTGAATAAATATCAGCACCAATTTAGGTATATTATGGTGGATGAGTTTCAAGACACAAACCATGCTCAGTATATGATTATAAAAAAATTGGCTGCTGTAAATGAAAATATTGCCGTTGTGGGCGATGATGCTCAGAGCATTTATGCATTTAGGGGGGCCAATATCAAAAACATATTAGGTTTTCAAAAAGATTTCCAAGAGGTTAAAACTTTTAAATTAGAGCAAAATTATAGAAGTACTAAAACCATTGTAGATGCTGCCTCAAGTATCATAGAAAAAAACAAAGATCAAATAAAAAAGAAGGTTTGGACAGATAATGAAATTGGGGAAAGAATTAGGGTATTTAAATCTTTAACAGACAATGAAGAAGGTAAAATGGTAGCTTCTGCTATTTTCCAAGACAAAATGAACAGCCATGCCAATAATAAAGACTTTGCTATCCTATACAGAACAAATATGCAGAGTAGATCTATGGAGGAGGCATTACGCAAATTAAATATTCCTTATAAAATTTATGGCGGCCTTTCTTTTTACCAGCGAAAAGAGGTGAAAGATTTATTAGCTTATTACAGATTAGTTTTAAATCCAAATGATGAAGAAGCCTTAAAACGAGTTATAAACTACCCAACACGTGGCATAGGGAAAACTACCCTAGAAAAAATAGCATTGGTAGCAGACCAGCACAAAGTAAGTTTGTGGCAGGTAATGGAACAAGTAAACCAAATTGGTTTTAAAAACATGAGTGCAGTGGAAGATTTCGTTACCAAGATTAAAAGTTTTAGGGTAATGTTAGACAGAAATGCCTATGATGTTGCTATGCACATTGCAAAGGAAAGTGGTGTTTTAAAAGCACTATATGAAGACAAAACAGTAGAAGGAATTGCCCGATATGAAAATACCGAAGAACTTTTAAATGGTATAAAGGAATTTAGCGTTGGTGTCAATGCAGATGAGGATGGTGTTTTGCATAACAACACCCTCGCAGATTTCATGGCAGATGTCGCCTTAATGACAAATGACGATAAAGACAAAGACCCAGATCAGGATCATGTAAGTCTTATGACCATTCACTCAGCCAAAGGATTAGAATTTAAATATGTGCATGTTGTAGGCTTAGAAGAAAATTTATTCCCAAGCCAAATGGCATTAAATAGCCGACAAGAATTAGAAGAGGAACGAAGGCTATTTTATGTTGCACTGACAAGGGCCATGAAAAAGCTTACCATCAGTTTTGCTAGTTCAAGATTTAAATTTGGCACCATTGTGAATTCTGAACCGAGTAGGTTTTTAACAGAATTAGACCCACAATTTTTACATTTTGAAAACATGTTTAGCGCTGGTGGACAATTTAGAGAAAGTGGAGCGGCACTTAAGTCAGGTGGTACCTCCAGTGGATTATCTAAAAAAACACTCAGCATAAACCGCCCTCAGCCCAGAGTAGGTGCCACACCAGCTAAACCAGATGACCCTAATTTCGAAGCAGATGATACCAGTAATTTACAGGTTGGCAATCAGGTAATACATCAACGTTTTGGGAAAGGCGAGGTGCTTCAAATGGAAGGAAATGGCGATAATAGAAAGGCTACCATAGCCTTTGGTGAAGCAGGTAAAAAAGTATTAGTATTAAAATTTGCCAAACTTAAGATTATTTTATCCTAATATTGAAAAATGAAAATATTAGCTTACTTAAGGCTCCCACTAACGGCAATTCGCCTCTGGCTAGAGGCAGATGATGCGAAATATAGTTTTAAAGAAAAACTACATATTTTATGGGTACTTTTCCAATTAAGATATAAAGAGATAAATGGTAAAAAGAATACCATTATAAGTCAAGAAATTTTTGGATTTAAGGTACACGCATATGATTATACCACCCTATTATTTTTATTCAGAGAAATCTTTTTAAGCAAGGATTATTATTTTGGCTCAGACCAAACTAAGGATCGTATTGTAGATTGTGGAGCAAATATTGGAATGTCTGTTTTCTTTCATAAATACTTTCATCCGCAAGCAGAGATTATTGCTTTTGAACCAAATCCTAGCGCATTTGAACTTTTAAAACTAAATGTAGAGGCAAATCATTTAAAAAACGTAAGCTGCATCCAAAAAGCAGTATCTAATAATGAAGTTCCTGTTAATTTTTATGTAAATGAAGACAAGGGATCCTTATTATCATCGGTAAGAAGCGACAGAGGCGGAGATATTTCGATTGAAATTGAAACAACTTTGGTAAGTAAATATTTAGATACAGCAGTAGCCTTATTAAAAATTGACGTAGAAGGTGCAGAATGGCTCATTCTAGCTGATTTAAAAGCTAATGCCGGTAAACTTGAAAAAGTGCAACATGTTATCCTAGAATATCACCACAAAATTAATGGTGAACCTTCAAGGTTAGTAGGTTTTATGGCTTATTTTGAAGAATGTGGTTTTGAATATAATATTAAAACTACCTATAAAAACAAAGGCGATTTTCAGGATATGGTTATCCATTTTTATCGCTAATCTCCAATAGTTTCTGGTGTATTTGGAGTACCTGAGGAATAATTAAATCATCATTGTTTTGAATGAAAAATTGTGCAAAAGGCAGTTTTTCTTGTTCCGGTAATTGATTGTTTATGCGTGATTTAACGCTTTCCAAATCTGAACAATCACGTGCTAACGTTCTTCTAATTCTTATATCTTCATGAGCCTGAACCAAAATTAAATAATCTAAGTCTTTATAGGAGCCACTCTCTACTAATAGTGCAGCCTCTTTCAAAATATAAGGAACTTGCGCATGCTTGTGAAGGTTCAGCCAGGAATTAAAATCTTTAAATACGGCTGGGTGAACAATCGAATTGAGCGCTTTTAATTGCTCTGGGTTATTAAAAACTTGTTTCGAAAGATTGGTTCTATTGAGTTGACCGTTTGCAAAATAAGTGTCTTCCCCAAAGACTTTCAAAAGCTCATTTTTGAGCTCAATATCTTCAACCATGATGGCTTTTGCGCGAGAGTCTGCATCATAAACAGGAATACCCAAGAGGGCAAACAATTTGGCAATGGTAGATTTACCACTGCCAATATTGCCTGTAATGCCTACCTTAATCATACCGCTAAGCCTTAATTAAAAGAAATTATTTCTTTTCTTCTTTGGCTGGCTGGTTTAGGGCTTGAGAAGCTTCCATAGAAACAGCAGTGCGATCTATACGTAATTTTGTTCCTTCACTTTCAATTAAGAAGGTGTGCTCAGTTGCTTCTAAAATTTTTGCATGAACACCACCGATGGTGATAATCTTATCTCCTTTTCCTAGGGCTTCACGAAATTTCTTTTGCGCTTTATTTTTCTTGATTTGTGGGTAAATCATAAAGAAATAAAATACCACAAAAATCAAAATTAATGGTAAAAACTGCATAATAGGATTTCCTCCTTGAGCACCCGCTGCTGGTGGTGCCATTAATAAAACGTGTTGTAACATATGATTTTTAATTTATTATTTTATTGCGTTATTTGGTTTTACTTCTCCGCGTATTACCAAATATACTTGAGTGGGAACGGTATTGGCAGTGATGGTAATATTTTTATCAAATGCACCTACTTTGCCACTACTATTAAATTCTACATCGATAGCAGCTTCCTCTCCGGGCTGAATTGGTGTTTTCGGGTAACTTGGAACCGTGCAGCCACAACTGGCGCTTGCACTACTTATAATTAATGCTGTTTTACCCGTATTGGTAAATTTAAATTGATGGGTTACCACTTCCCCATCTACCAGCGTCCCAAAATTATGAATATTTTCAGTAAAAGTCATAACTGGCGCTTCCAGGGCTGGGTCTGCATCCGGATTACTTGCAGACAATGGATTATCTACCAAATTACCTTTTGCTTTTTCTGGTTGCGAATTATCACAAGATGTAATTAATAATAAACTAATTAAAATAATACATATACTTTTCATGTTTTAAAAAATTTAATTTACTAAACCCCTACCTAATTTATTGATTTTACCATCCCTATTTAGATCTAATTGTACTTTATCTAAAATTCCATTGATAAACCCATGACTATTAGGAGTACTATATAATTTTGCTAATTCCAAGTATTCATTAATAGAAACCTTTACAGGTATAAAGGGAAAATACAATACTTCACAAAGCGCCATTTTCATCAAAATTAAATCAACTACTGCAATTCTATCCTGATCCCAATTTTTGGTCTTAACTGCAATTAAATTCATGAGCTCTTGTTGATTTTGCACACACAAATCAAATAAATCTTTCAAAAATTTAATATCTTCCTCCTCATCTTTGTGTTTATCGGGCAAAATTGATTTGGCATTTTCACTTAATCCTTGCAGGGTTTTTGATACCGTTTTTAAAATTAAAATTTGATCATCATCCCAATTCAAATATTTGTCTTCCATAAAAGATTCAAACAATTCAAATTCGGCAATAAGCCATTCCATTAAGTGAATCAAAAAAGTTTTGTCTGATTTAAGCGTTGGTGTGGATGTTTCAATATAGGAAGTAAATAAGGGATGAATCTTCAAATCCATCCATATTTTCCTCATTAAATCTTGATGACCCGTCCAACTGATCTTATTTTTAGTAAGCTCGTTTTGAAATCCAATATGATTTTCTAAAATACCAATCGCTTTATTATCTATGATTATTTGAAGGATTTGCGACTGCTTATCAGAAGGAATATATTTATTCTTTTCAAGTGCAAGTTCATCTAAGATAAATGACTTGAATTCAATTGGAAAGGCCATTAAGAATAGATATAATTCATAGGTTTTTTCTAAACCTGCAAGCAGTCTTTTCCGATATGCCACTGCATCTGGATTTTCTTCCTGAGCAAAGCTGTACAAGGCTTGTAGCGCTTTGATACGTAAAAATCGTCTGTTTAACATAAATATTTAAATCAAAACAGGCAGCAAACTTGGCCTTTCAAAACAAAATTTAAAGAACGTTTGCTGCCTGTTCAGACAGTTGAGGGATTTGATTAATAAGTTGATTTTAATTTTGAAATATCACTAATACGCTTTTCAGCCAAATTCATAGCAACTTTTTGGGTATGAATTTTTTCTGATGCTGAGACTTTTAATATTTCTAATGTTACATCATAGATATGTTGAGCTTGGCGATAGGCTGTTTCTTTGTTATAACCAATATGCTCTTGATACACATTAATTAAGCCGCCTGCATTTATTAAAAAATCTGGTGCATAGGTGATACCTTTATTCATCAAAGCAGGACCATGAACGGTCTCTTCTGCCAATTGATTGTTAGCTGCACCAGCAATAATTGAGCACTTTAATTGAGCAATATTGGCATCATTTAATACTGCACCTAAGGCACAAGGAGCAAAAACATCTACATCTAAACCGTATATTTCGTCACCATTTACCACATTTGCGCCCAAAGTTGATGCATAATGTTTTAATGTATCTTGATTAATATCACTGATAAACAGGCTTGCACCTTCTTTGTGTAAAAACTCTAACAAATGTCCGCCCACTTTTCCAACTCCTTGCACGGCTATTTTCTTTCCACTTAAGCTGTCTGAACCAAATACATTTTTTGCACTTGCTTTCATTCCCATATACACACCATATGCCGTAACAGGACTTGGATCACCGCCACCACCCATGCTTTCTGGTAATCCAACCACATGTTGAGTTTCCATATTTACATATTCCATGTCGCGGGTAGTAGTATTCACATCTTCTGCTGTAATATATTTACCGTTTAAATTTTCTACGAAGCGACCAAATTTACGCATCAATGCTTCTGTTTTAATTTTAGAAGCATCGCCAATAATTACAGCCTTAGCGCCACCTAGATTTAAACCCGAAATAGCTGCTTTATAGGTCATTCCGCGAGATAAGCGCATTACATCATTTATTGCCTCAGCCTCATTGCTATAATTCCATACACGGGTTCCACCTAATCCTGGTCCAAGAACTGTATTGTGAATTGCTATAATTGCTTTTAAACCAGTTGAATTGTCGTTGCAAAAAACGATCTGTTCATGATCATACGTGCCAAGCTGAGTAAAAATTTCTTGTTCTGCCATAATTAAATAAGGGGTTTTAAAATATTTTTTATCGGGGGCAAAAGTAGTTTTATTTTTTATTTTTCAAGGGCAAAAAAAAAGCCACAGAATTTGTGCAGTGTTTTCCTTTTATTTGTGGGCTTGAAAGCGCTAAAACACCTCAATAAATATTTTATCAAATACAAAATTAGGCTCTTATTGGGTGTAATATTTGTTACCGCTTCTAACTTATTTGCCATTTTCCCGGCGCAACTTGTAAGAAAATCAATTGATTTAATAAAAGATCATTTGAATGAATTGGTTCAAGCAAAAAATAACCAAACCCTCACAGAAAGCCTGACGAACAGTCTCGGTAGCTCCATTCTATATTTTACTTTATTGGTCATTGCCTTTGCCATTATTAGAGGCTTATTCATGTATTTTATGCGTCAAACCATTATTGTAATGAGCAGAAAAATAGAGTATGACCTTAAAAATGAAGTTTTTACGCATTATCAATTATTGGATCAGACCTTTTACAGAAATCATCGAATTGGAGATTTAATGTCGAGAATTAGCGAAGATGTAAGCAGGGTAAGAATGTATGTTGGCCCGGCGCTAATGTATGCCATAAACCTACTCGTAACAATCATTTTAGTATTAATTGTTATGTTCACAGTTAATACCAGATTAACCTGGTTGGTAATTGCCCCCTTGCCTATCTTATCCTTTGCCATTTACAAAATCAATAATTTAATCAATACGCGCAGCGATGCCATTCAAGTACAATTAGCTGCGCTTACCTCATTTGTGCAGGAAGCCTTCTCTGGAATTAGGGTTATTAAAGCATTTGCTGCAGAAAAGGCAAGCATTGTTAAATTTAATGAAGAGACGCAGGTGTACAAAGAAAAGCAAATGAATCTGGCCAAAGTTGATGCTTTTTTCTTTCCGCTAATGGTATTTCTAACTGGACTTAGTTCACTCATTACCATATATATAGGTGGCTTAGAAGTAATAGCTGGAAGAGCCAGTTTGGGTAATATTGCAGAATTTGTTATATATGTGAATATTTTAATTTGGCCAGTTACTAGCTTGGGTTATACAAGCAGTTTAATTCAACGCGCAGCGGCTTCTCAGGCAAGAATTAATGAGTTTTTAGAAACTAAGCCGAACATGAATACGAACCCTGAGGCCAATTGTGAATTTGAAGAATTCATTCATTTTAACAATGTTTCATACACCTACCCGGGTAAAGAGATTCCTGCCTTAGAGCACATAAATATTAAAATTGCCAAAGGAAGTACATTAGCCATTTTAGGCAGCACTGGATCTGGCAAAACTACCTTCATTCAACTCTTGTTAAGAGTGTTTGATCCAAGCAAAGGAAGCATTCATATTGACCACAAAAATTTAACAGATTTAAACCTGCATCAATGGAAAGACCTGATTGGCTATGTTCCTCAAGATGTATTTTTATTTAGCGATACCATTGAACAAAACATCACCTTTGGACTAAAAAAAGAAGACAAAGAAATAAAGCCTAAACTTGATCTGGCATGCCATCAAGCGAGCTTAAAAGAAACCATTGCAGGATTTAAAGAAGGAATAAAAACAAAAGTTGGAGAACGCGGAATAACACTTTCTGGTGGACAAAAACAGCGAGTTGCTATTGCTCGTGCTTTTATTAAAGATGCAAATTTGTTAATTTTTGATGATTGCCTTAGTGCTTTAGATACCCAAACTGAGGCTGATATTTTAAATCACATTAAAGAAATTAAAAAAGATAAAACAAGCATCATTGTTAGCCATCGAGTTTCTAGTGTAAAAGATGCCGACCGAATTTTGATCCTTCACCAAGGTAAAATTATTGAAGATGGTACACACGATGAGTTATTAAATTTAAAAGGCTCATATTCTGAAATTTACAATAAACAAATTCAGGATGAATAAAGCTAAAACAGTTTTACAATTTCAATAAATTGTAAACTGTTGAAAAAATGTTATGAAATCAAACTTGTAACTCATATTTTGCCGAGGTTTACACTATATAACAAGTTCATGGAGGAATACAACAAAAACGATAGCCAAGAAATTTTTTCTAAAAAAATTCGCGCTGGAAAGAGAACTTATTTTTTCGACGTAAAATCTACCCGTGGAAAAGATTACTTTTTAACCATTACAGAGAGTAAAAAAAGCTTTGAAGATGGCAACTACGTTAAACACAAAATTTTCTTGTACAAAGAAGATTTCAACAAATTTGTAGAGGCATTAAACGAAACAGTTCAATATATAAAAACTGATTTAATGCCAGACTACGACTTTGATGAGTTTAAGCATGAATCCAACGAAGAAAGAGAATTAAAAGAGAATTGAAATTAAAAACTTAAACCTATATTTGCTAAACCAAAATTAATTGAAAAATGAAAAAATTATTTAAATCAATGTTCGTGCTTACTGCACTTTCAGCAACTGTATTATTTAGCTCTTGCGGTGGAGAAGATCCAGATGGAGATGCAAAAGTATTTGCAGCACCTACCCTAACTGTGAACGATGGTGTAAAATCATTTAGCTCATCTTTATCTTTAGATACCGTAGAAATAAAAGTAGTTGCTTCTGCAGATACGGATGTTAAATTAGCTAAAATTAGTATTACCCGTGCCATCGTTGGTCAGAGTACTTTTGTAGTTGCTGAAGAAACTTTAACTGGTAAGGATTTAATTAAAAATTACATAGATGCACTAGATGTTGTAATAGACGAGGGTGATATCATTACTTACACTGTGAAAGTTGAAGATACAAAAGGTAAATCAACTACCACTTCATTTACTGTAACGATTGAAAGTATGGTTACATCTGGTCAAATTTTGATTGGAGCACCAAGTAATACTACTAACGAATATCGTTTCTTTGGTGTAGCAGATGGATTTAGAAGATACCGCGCTGGAACCACTGGTGTTGATTTAGCAAAAGACAATTCATCAAAAATTGATTTCATCTATTTCTACAATACTGCTGGAAACGTGCAAAATGCGTTATACTCTCCTGATTACAACTTTGCTGCTGGAACAGGTTGGGCTAGCGAAGTATCTACTTGGCCTACAAAAAATAAAACTTCTTTAAAATTAACTTCTATCAATGCTTCAGAATTTGATGCCTTAGTGGGTGGTACATTTATGACCGAATTACAAACCATAGATTTTGAAGTTGGTATGTTAGACAGAGTTGCAAATATGAGCGTAAACCAAGTATATGCTTTCAAAAAGAGTGATGGAAAAAGAGGATTAATCAAAGTTGGAAGTCCGGCTGCTGGTGCAACTGGTCAGATTTTATTAATTGTAAAAGTAGAATTATAGTCATAATTTGATTGTATAAAAAAGGTCGTTTCAATTGAAACGACCTTTTTTTTTATATTTACCACATGAAAAAAATTGCTGTATTTACCTCTGGTGGAGATTCGCCTGGAATGAACGCTTGTATTAGGGCTGTAGTTAGAACTGCCATCTCAAAAAATGTTGCAGTAAGCGGAATTTTACAAGGATACAATGGGATGATTAAAGGTGCTGAAAATTTTATTGAACTAAATTCTCGCTCTGTAGGTAACATTATTCAGCGTGGCGGAACGATCCTAAAATCATCTAGAAGCAAAGAATTTATGACAAAAGAAGGCAGGGAGATAGCCTATCAAAATTTAAAAAAGGAAGGGATAGAAGGTATTATTTGTATTGGTGGAAATGGAACTTTTACGGGAGCAGAAATTTTTTATAACGAATATGGTATTCCTTCTATTGGTGCGCCCGGAACCATCGATAATGATTTATATGGAACTGATTTAACCATAGGCTTTGATACTGCTATCAATACTGCTGTGCAGGCCATAGATAAAATTAGAGATACGGCTGAAAGTCATGGTCGAATATTTTTTATCGAAGTAATGGGAAGAGATACCGGATTTATAGCCCTTGCTGCTACTATTGCAGGTGGTGCAGAAATGGTGATGCTACCAGAAGTAAAAAATGATCATGTTCAACTCATAAACTTTTTTAAAAGCAGATCTGAAACAAAAAAATCTTTCTCTATTGTAGTGGTTGCAGAAGGAAATTTTGAAGGCGGAGCGAGTGCCATTTCAACAATATTAAATAAAGAAATTCCTGGTTTTGAATCTCGAGTAGTTATTTTGGGGCATATTCAAAGAGGCGGTTCACCAACCACTTATGACAGGGTTTTAGCATCAAAACTTGGATACGGCGCTGTAAATGCACTATTAGCTGGAGAAAAAAATAAAATGTGTGGATTAATAAATAATCAAATTACCCTGACCCCATTTATTGATGCAATTACAAAGAAAAAACCACTGAACCCAGATTTATTAAATTTGGTAGGGATTCTAAACAATTAGTTTTGAATTACAAGGCAGCATGGCCGTTTGCTATTTTACCTGTTTTTTCTGCAAGCGCTAATTTAATTCGCTTCCATTTGATGAGCAGGTAGTTTTTGGTATTATACTTTTCTTGTAGGCTTAATTTTTCTTTATAAGCATCTATTTTAAATAGGTAACTTTTACTTTCTGTATGCACCCTGTAACTGGCTACATCCCTATTCAAAAATAAAATAGACTTGGTACTTGCTAAAAATAAAATCAACTCGTAATCAAAAGCATACTTGAGCGAACTGTCTACAAACGAGTCTCTACGAAGGTATGCCCTATTAAAAAAACATGCTGGTTGATACATATTGGGTAGCATGCCATCTTTAGCTAAAGTTTCAAAATAAACCTGATTACCATTTCCTTCTTCTAACAATTTACCCTGGGAATCAATTGTTTTACATTTACCATAATAAATAGAAAACTCTTGATTTACCTCGTATGCATGAATAATTCCTTCCACCGCATTGGGTTCTAACAAGTCATCTGCATTTAAATAAGCAATCAGATCTCCTTTGGCTTTTTTAATTCCAATGTTTAATGCATCTGCTTGGCCTCCATCTGGCTTACTTTGCCAATAAGTTAATCTATCCGCGTATTTTTCAATTATTTCCTTGGATTGATCTGTAGATCCACCATCAATTATGATATATTCAATGTGGGAATAGGTTTGATTTAAAACCGACAGTATGGTATCTTCTAACCACTTTCCTTGGTTAAAAGACGGAGTGATAATACTTACTAATGGTTCATTCATACTTGAGGCAAATATACAACAACTATTATATTTTCCTCTTTTATTCTAATTTTTTATATTTCGGATTCAAGCTAGGATGCCAATGATGTAATAATTCCTTTTCACGGTATCTGATAACTTTCATATGATTGGCATAACAGCGTAAATAAAATTCTTCATCTTCACCTCCCCAACTTGTAAAATCTTCATTTAAACAACCAAGCATTTCAAAATCTTTTTTGTAACAAGCAACAATACCCTTACCTCCCCATTGCATCCATTCTCCATGAGTTGGATGGTAATACTGCGGCTTATTTTTATACAGATAAAATACAATTGGAAACCAACAAGTATTTGGAGCAGTATAATTAGAACATTTCTGAACCAAATCTTTGGGCAGTGAAAAATCGGCATCACATAAAAAAACAACTTGATTACTTGCCTGCTTAACTGCTTTATTAAAGCTCATAGATCTTGTAAATGGAATGATTTCTGAGCTAAATTTTAGGGAGCCTTTGAAACGCTTTTGAATTTGCTCCTTCAAAACTGAGGTATCATTGCTACCACAATCAAAGATGGATAATTCTATTAATTCAGGATGATCACATTGGGCCAAGGAAGGTATAAAGTGGTTAAGAAACAGCTCACTTCTATTATAAATCCCCACACAAATACTCAAAGGTTTTGGTGGTACAGCAATAAAATATTTACGCCAAATAAAATGAGCAATCCCTTTCAAATCAGTCCATAATGTAATAAAACCAAGGCTTCTTTGGGGAGATTTAAACACCCACCAAAAGGGAAATTTTAAATGGTTTGGTATCCAATTTTTCATGCTATTTAAATTGAATCGTTTTCACTGGATTTATGCGAGAAACCATGCGAACCGGAATGAACAAAATAAGCAGACATAAAATAAAACTAAGCAGGTTAATGAGCAAAATCATTTGCCAATCAAACTCAATAGGAACCCTATTTAAATAATATGACTTTTGATCCAATTTTAGCCAGCCAAATTTTTGTTGGGTGAAGGCCAAGCCCAAACCAAACAAATTACCCAATAACAATCCTTTAAAAATAATTTGAGATGCCATCCATAAAAAAACCTCTCCAATAAAATTATTGGGTGCCCCTAGCGCTTTTAGCACTCCGATCATGTGCGTTCGCTCCAATATTAAAATGAGCAAAGCAGTAATCATATTAATGGCAGCTACTGCTAACATCAATAATAGAATAATAATTGCATTTAAATCTAATAGCTTAAGCCAATCAAATAAAGCGGGATACAAATCTGAAATCGTATTGATTGACATATTATAGGGAACCACCTCTGTTAAACTCATTTGCATCTCTTGCATGTCATCAAATCGGTTCAAACCAATTTCATAACCACTCACCTCATAATTAGACCAATTATTTAGTTTTTGAACTTGTTTTAAATCTACAAATGCATAGCGTTCATCAAGTTCACCCATGCCTGTATCAAAAATTCCTACAATGTTAAATTTTCTTACTCTTGGCGGATCCTGCACAAAATAAACCAAGACCGGATCCCCCAAATGATAATTCATTCTGTTAGCAGTAATGGCTGATATCAATATCTCTTGCGAAGCTACTGAATCATTCAATTTAGGTATTTTTCCAGCAACAACATGGTTACGCAAGAATTCCCAATTATAATTTGACCCTACTCCTTTTAATACGATCCCTTCAAAAGATTCATCCGTTTTAATGATTCCAGCTTTAGTTGCGAAAGTTTGTAGAAATTTAACACCAGGCTTTTGCGGAACTAGCATTTCTAACAGAGAATCGCGTTCCAGCGGCTTGGTTTCAAAACTATTATTTAAATCTACCGTTGAAAGCTGAATCGGTGCATGAAATCCGGTTAATTTCTCTCGAACTTGATTTTGATATCCCTTCACAATACAAATAGATAAAATCATTACCATTACACTAACCCATACAGCCGATAAGGCAAGGTTGA
>CANHDN010000011.1 GCA_947459415.1 Bacteroidota bacterium | reverse complement strand
TGGTATGACTGGTTCAACCTTTAATTGGACACTTAGTGGAGGGGTAATTCAAAGTGGCAGCGGAACAAATGCGGTATTAATTAAATTTAATAATGTGGCTAGTGCTACCATTAACATGCAAGAAAATGCAAACAATGGATGCAAAGGAGACGTAAAAACCATACAGGTTAATTTAGTAAATACTGCCATTCAACAACATACAAAATTCAGCCTATTAGCCTATCCAAATCCGGTTAAAGAGCAGCTCACCTTGCAAAGTAATGTGTTGTTGTCTGGTGCAATTTATCGCATTGTAGATGTGCTGGGTAAAGAAGTGAAAACGGGTAAAATGATAGATACAGGAAGCTATGTAGGCGAGTTAAATGTAAGTGATTTACCTGCAGGTATTTTTGTATTGCAACTCCAACTGAATGACAAACAAGCATTCTTTACTTTTGTAAAAGAGTAATGTAATTTCAATAAAAAAAGGTCCGCTACAAATTTATTTTGTAACGGACCTTTTTTTATTTAATTGATCTCAATATGTTAAGATTATTGAGCGTTTAATGATTCCTGTCTATAATAAAATGTACCAGCTCTTTTACATTGTTTTTGTGAGGGTTTTCTGGCAGTTTATCTAATATATCAAGTGCATCAGATATGTATTTTTTCATAACTGTTTTAGTATAAACGATACCTTGATGTGCATTTACATAATCGATGACCTCTGCTACTTTTTTCTTGTTGTTGTGATGATTTTTTATGGTATTAATCATCTTATTTCTAACACTTGGTTCGGCCTGGTTTAGGGTGTAAATAATAGGAAGTGTAAGTTTCTTTTCTTTAAGGTCTATTCCTCTTGGCTTACCAATATCTTCATCTCCATAATCTAATAAGTCATCCTTCATTTGAAAAGCAATTCCAATTTTTTCTCCAAACAAACGCATCTGTTCAATCTGTTCAGTATTTGCACCGGCTGATGCTGCCCCAATGGCACAACAAGATGCAATGAGAGAGGCCGTTTTTTTGCGAATGATGTCGTAATAAACCTCTTCGGATAAGTTTAGGTTTCTCGTTTTTTCTATTTGAAGCAATTCACCTTCACTCATTTCTTTCACCGCAAAACTCACAATTTCTAATAACTGATAGTCTTTATTCTGAACAGAAAGGAGTAGACCCCTACTTAACAAATAGTCTCCAACAAGAACCGCAATTTTATTTTTCCATAGGGCATTGATAGAAAAAAAGCCCCTTCTTTCGTCGCTGTCATCCACTACATCATCATGAACCAAGGTAGCCGTATGCAAGAGTTCCACTAAACTGGCTCCTCTATAGGTGGCATCAGTAATTCCATCAAATAGTTTGGCGCTAAAAAAAACAAATATGGGCCTAATTTGCTTGCCTTTTCGCTTGATAATATAGTTCATGATCGTATCAAGCAAAGGCACACTACTTTTCATAGACGCCCTAAATTTGGTTTCAAACAAATTTAGTTCTTGTTCTATAGGAAATTTTATCTGATTAAGTTTACTCACTTAGCTGCGAAGATAGAAAATAATTCATGTTTTTTTAGCTAATTTGCGCACCATGGCCAAAACTCATGCTACTTTCTTTTGCAAAAATTGTGGTGCTTCTGCAGCCAAATGGATTGGAAAATGCCCAGCTTGTGGCGAATGGAATTCTTATGTAGAAGAAATCATCCACAAAGAAAAAATAGATTATAAAAATACCTGGAAAAACGAGGGAAATGTTCCTAGTAAAAAGCCAATAGAAATTTCTGAGGTAACTTTTGGAAATGAACAAAGAATTCCGCTTATAGATCAGGAATTGTCTAGGGTTTTGGGCGGTGGTTTGGTGCCAGGAAGTGTAGTGCTTATTGGTGGAGAGCCCGGTATCGGTAAATCAACTTTATTGTTGCAAATGGCGCTGCAGTTCACTGCATTAAAAGTGCTTTATATTAGTGGAGAGGAAAGTGAGAGCCAGATAAAAATGCGTGCCGATCGTATTCCATTTCAAAATAGTTTATGCTATTTATACACTGAAACCTCTACCCAGAAAATTGGAAAAGCACTTAAGGAATTGCAGCCAGATTTGGTGGTTGTAGATTCTATTCAAACCTTGCAATCCGACCTGATTGATAGTACACCAGGTAGTATTTCTCAAGTGAAAGAAACTGCAGGTGATATGATACGCTTTGCCAAAGAAACAAATACCCCTATTTTTTTAATTGGCCATATCACAAAAGATGGCACTTTGGCCGGACCCAAATTATTAGAACACATGGTAGATACGGTGTTGCAATTTGAAGGGGATAGGCATCATGTGTACCGCATTTTACGCAGTACAAAAAACAGATTTGGGTCAACCAATGAAATTGGAATTTATGAAATGCAGCAAGGTGGATTGCGCGAGGTCAGTAATCCATCTGAAATATTAATTTCTCAGAGAGAAGAGGCCTTGAGTGGCGTTTGTATTGCAGCTACCTTAGAAGGCATGAGACCATTATTGATAGAAACTCAGGCATTGGTAAGTGCGGCTGTTTATGGAACTCCTCAGCGCAATTCTAATGGGTATGATGCCAAAAGATTAAATATGATTTTGGCTATTTTAGAAAAAAAATGTGGCCTAAGAATGGGTACGCAAGATGTGTTTATAAATATTGCAGGCGGTTTGCGGGTAGAAGATCCGGGAATAGACTTAAGCATAGTGGCCTCTATTGTTTCTAGCTACGAGAGTATGCCGATTGATTCTAAAATTTGTTTCGTAGGAGAACTTGGATTGAGCGGTGAAATTAGGGCTGTTAGCAGAATAGAACAACGCATTTCAGAGGCAGAAAAACTGGGATTTAAAACCATTTATATTTCTAAATTTAATAAACTCCCTAAAACTAACTTTGCTATAAAAATCATTGAAGTTTCTAAAATTGATGAGTTACTCCAATACTTGTTTGCGTAGTTAAAAAGGCAAGTTGTTTTGAAGGAAATGGAGTCTTTGTTAGGATTTCTTATGATTTGAATGAATCCATTTTTTTGAGTTCACTTATAAACCATTTGTCTAGAGGTTCTTTGGCCCAAATTGTCTTAATACCTGTGTCTTCTGCTCCTCTAATATTGCCTTTATTATCATCTATAAAAATAGATTCAGCACCAATAATTCCTGCATCTTGCAGCACAAATTGGTAACAATTTTTATTGGGTTTACGATAACCAATTTCATGAGATAAATATATTTTTTCAAAAATCCCATCAAACATATTTGCGCCATGCTCTTGGAACAAGGCATCAATATGGAGGGTATTCGTATTGCTCAATAAATATAAATTGTATTTGGTTTTAAGCGCCTTTAGCATTTCAATTCTGTGAGCAGGAAGGTCTAATAACATTGCATTCCAAGCATCAATTATTTGTTCTTTAGTGGCATTTCCTTTTAAAAAGGTTTGGATGCTATGAATAAAATAATCGGCATCTACTTTTCCCGTTTCAAAATCGGTGAAGAGAGAATGATTCATATTTATTTCATCAAGGTCTATGCCTAGTCTTTTAAATGCACGGAGCGTTTTGTCTTGATCTAGGTTTAATATTACTGCACCCAAATCAAAAATAAGATTTTTAATTACCATTAGGCCATTCTAACAAAGACAATTAAGTAAAAGTTTTAAAACTTGTTTAAACTATGAACGGCTTGGCATAATTCGCCAACTAAAGATGGATTTTTTTCAATGGCATTGCCAACTACAATAATATCTGCTCCTGCTTGGCAAGTTTCTATGGCTTGTTCTTTGGTTCTAATTCCACCACCAATAAAAAGTGGGCCGCTAATTTGTGATTTTACTTCACTAATCATGCTTGGCCTAATTGGATTTACTGCACCGCTTCCAGCATCCATATAGATTACTTTAAGTCCTAGCATTTCTCCCGCCAAGGCAGTGCAAGAAGCGATGTTATTTTTATCTGCAGGTAGCGGAGTGGTGTTGCTCATATACATCACACTGGTGATATTGCCGCCATCCACAATCATGTATCCAGTAGGGATAACTTCTATGCCAGATTTTTTTAATAATGGTGCTGCTAACACGTGTTTACCAATGAGTAAATCTGGGTTTCTTCCGCTGATCATACTTAAAAATAAAATGGCATCAGCTGCTGCATGGGTTTGCATAATATTGCCCGGAAATAACACGAGTGGAATTTGAGTATGTGACTTAATGAGTTCTATACATCGATCCCAAAAGCCATTGGTAATTAAACTCCCGCCCACCAAAATCATGTCCACATTTGCCTGATTACAGCGATCAATCAATGAAAGCAAATCTGTTTCTGATGATAAACTGTCTGGGTCTATCAATACAGCAAGTTGCTTCATCCCTTGTTGTGCTTTTTGATGTATGCTGGTGTAAAACTGATTTTTCAATGTCTTTCCTTCAAATGAGTGCTGGGAACAAATAAAAGCCTTTTTATTTAAAAAACCCGAGATTCTGGGTTTTAATGATGTAAATCGATAACTTTTTTTTATATTTCCAAGTAAAATTTTTTGGTGCTTTCGGAATTTGGGTAATGTGTATGCAAATTAAGACAAAGTACTGATTGTTAATTAATTGTTACTTCCTCGAAGCCCGCTGTTTGTGGGGCATCCTATGTGCATAACTAATGTTATAAACAGCTCAAACCTTAGTTTTTTCTAAACGAAAAAGAAATCAACATCCATACTTGTTGAAATCGATATTTGATTTCCATTTTTTGAAAGTTGATTTTTGACTGAAAAACCCCCTAAAACTTTTAAGGGGTTTTTATCTTTAAGTTAAATAATTAATTCTATAGACATTCAAACCATACTGAGCAACATGAGCCGCAACAAAAAAAATCAAGAACAAAAAGGCCTCCGGGTAGAGCGCCATTTTACTAAAGAAGGAGTAAGCGCGTACGATATGTTTACGTACGATTACCGAACTTCTGTAATTAAGAACACCAACGGTAGTGTGGTGTTTGAAATGAAAGATGTGGAAGTTCCAAATTTTTGGAGTCAGGTGGCTACTGATGTATTGGCTCAAAAATATTTTAGGAAAGCAGGCGTTCCTCAGCCAGATGGAACAAGCGGTAGAGAAACAAGTATTAAGCAAGTTGCCCACCGCATGGCACATTGTTGGATGAAATGGGGAGAAGACTATGGTTATTTCGATAGCAAAGAGGATGCGCAGGTATTCTACGATGAAATGGCTTACATGATTGTAGGTCAATATGCTGCTCCAAATTCGCCACAATGGTTTAATTCTGGTTTGCATAGCTCATATGGTATTACAGGTAAACCACAAGGTCATTATTTTGTAAATCCTAAAACAGGTAAGTTAGAAAAGTCTACTTCAGCTTATGAGCGCCCGCAGCCTCATGCTTGTTTCATTCTTTCAGTAGATGATGACTTGGTGAATGAAGGTGGTATCATGGATTTGTGGGTACGCGAAGCTAGGATTTTTAAATATGGTTCAGGTGTGGGTACCAATTTCTCAAGAATTAGAGGAGCAGCAGAAAAATTATCAGGTGGTGGTTCTTCATCTGGTTTAATGAGCTTCTTAAAAATAGGAGATAGAGCAGCTGGTGCCATTAAATCTGGCGGTACTACGCGTCGTGCTGCAAAAATGGTTTGTCTAGATTTAGATCATCCAGAAATTGTAGAATTTATTAATTGGAAAAAAGACGAAGAAAAGAAGGTTGCGGCATTAATCGCAGCAGGATATCCAAGTGATTATGAAGGTGAAGCTTACGCTACGGTTTCTGGTCAAAATAGTAATAACTCAGTGCGCATTCCACATGCTTTTTTCGAAGCATTAGAAAATGGCACCAATTGGGATTTAAAAGCCCGCACAGATGGCCGCACCATGAAATCTATTCCAGCCAAGGATATCTGGGATATGATTGCTGATGCTGCTTGGGCTTGTGCTGATCCGGGTGTGCAATATGATACCACCATCAATGAATGGCATACCTGTCCGGCAGGAGGAAGAATTAATGCTTCCAATCCTTGCAGTGAGTACATGTTCTTAGACAATACTGCTTGTAATTTAGCTAGCTTAAATTTAATTCGTTTCTTTAATGAAGATACCCTTGAATTTGATGTAAAAGCATTTGAGCATGCTTGTAGACTTTGGACAATGGTTCTAGAAATCTCTGTACTGATGGCTCAGTTTCCATCTCAAGAGGTGGCTCAATTAAGCTATGAATACCGTACACTTGGTTTAGGTTATGCCAACCTTGGAAGTATGTTAATGATTTCAGGTATTCCATATGATTCACCAAAAGCTTTTGCAATTGGTGGAGCTATTACAGCTATATTAAATGGGGTTGCTTATCAAACTTCGGCGGAAATGGCTAAGTATTTGGGAGCGTTCCCTCGCTACCAAGACAATAAAGAAAATATGTTGCGTGTAATGCGTAACCATAGGTATGCAGCTTATAATGCTACTGATGCCTATGAAGGTTTATCTATTAAGCCAGCTGGTATTGATCCTAAATATTGCCCAGATTATTTGTTAACAGCAGCTTGCAATGCATGGGATGCTGCGGTGCAAATGGGTGAGGAATATGGTTACAGAAATGCACAGGCTACTGTGATTGCTCCTACAGGAACCATTGGTTTAGTAATGGATTGCGATACCACAGGTATTGAGCCAGATTTTGCCTTGGTTAAATTCAAGAAATTATCTGGTGGTGGTTATTTTAAAATCATTAATACGGGTGTTCCAGCGGCACTCAAAAATTTAGGTTATTCAGCATCTGAAATTGATGCAATTATTCAATACGCAACGGGTTCTGCAACATTAAAAGGTGCGCCACATATTAACCCAGAATCTTTAAAATTCCGCGGATTTACAGATGAAGAAATTGAAAAATTAGATAAAGCAGCTTCTGGTGCTTTCGAAATTGGATTTGCTTTTAACCAATGGACACTTGGTGAAGAATGCTTACAGCGTCTAGGTTTTACTGCAGAAGAATACAATAACTTTAGTTTTAATTTACTAAGGAAATTAGGTTTCACACGTCAAGAAATAGAAGAGGCTAACGATTTTATTTGTGGTACCATGACGGTTGAAGGTGCTCCTTTCTTAAAAGACGAACACTTGCCAGTTTTTGATTGTGCAAATAAATGTGGTAATAAAGGAACTCGTTACATTGCTGCAACTGGTCATATTCGTATGATGGCAGCTGCTCAGCCTTTCTTAAGTGGTGCTATTTCCAAAACAATTAACCTTCCAAATGAGGCAAGTGTTGAAGACATCAAAGAATGTTATCACCTTAGCTGGAGTTTGGGATTAAAAGCGAATGCTTTATACCGCGATGGATGTAAATTAAGTCAGCCACTTAGCAATAAATCTGATGTAAAAGAAGAAGAAGACATTCAAGATGCCGTAGAACAAATTCTAGGTGAAGATGCACACAAACCAGTAGGAGAATTAAGTCCTGAACAAGTGCTAGAGGCGGCAACCGCTATCTTGAATCGTACCCACGATACGGCATTTAAACATAAATTAGCTGGAGTAGTTGCCCGCAAAACTTTACCAGGAAAACGTGGTGGGTTTACGCAAAAGGCAACTGTAGGCGGACAGACCATTTTTGTGCGCACTGGTGAATATGAAGATGGAACATTGGGAGAAATCTTTGTTGATTTGCATAAAGAAGGAGCTACCTTACGTTCATTGATGAACTGCTTCTCTATTGCGGTGTCTCTTGGTTTACAATACGGTGTTCCATTAGAAGAATACGTAGACAAATTTACTTTTACACGCTTTGAACCAGCCGGTATGGTTGCAGGCCATCCAAACATTAAAAATGCTACTTCTATCATAGATTATATGTTTAGGATGTTAGGTTTTGAATATTTAGGAAGAGAAGATTTTGTGCAAGTTGAACCAAGTGATATGCAAAGAAATGGCTTAGCGATTAATCAGCATAAAGCTGCAAATTCGGCCATGTCTCCTGTAATTCCTGCAAGCCCTGTTTCTGGAACACCTATCGTTTCTGCACCTATCGGATTTCATAGACCAGCAGAAGCTAAGTTAGAAAGTGAAACTAAAATGACTGGTATTGCCGCTCCAGAAGCTGCTCCAATGGATCAAGTAAATGAAATGAACAAGCGCATGGGCGATAGCCCTGCATGTCCAACATGTGGTCATATTACCATTAGAAGTGGTGCTTGTTACAAGTGTTTAAACTGCGGTACTCAAACAGGTTGTAGTTAATCCATACGTCTATTTTTTACCTTTGGGTATTTAGAATAAATAACCAAAAAAACCTGCCTCGGCGGGTTTTTTTGGTTTTAAACCATAGCAAAATTTTCACATGAATACTCTCATTGGTTTTTTAATTATATTGTGCCCACAAAAAATATAATTATGAATTCATCGCCTTTTAAGAAAGCCTTGCCACATTTGCTTGCCTTTGTGCTTATTATGCTGGTTATCTTCGCTTATTTTACCCCTTTGTTTAATGGTAAAGTGCTCAAACAATACGATGTTTTGCAATGGAAAGCTACTTTTCAAGAAATCGCACAATTTGAAAAAGCCAGCGGTGAGCGTACCTTCTGGACAAATAGCATTTTTGCTGGTATGCCAAGTTACTTAATTGGTGCTACCTACCATGGAAATTATACAGGCAATATTTTATATTATATCTCAGACATTTTTAAACATCCAGCAGACACGATTTTTTTGTTATTTGCGTGTTTTTATATTTTGTTACTTGCTTTTGAGGTGTCACCTTGGCTTGCCATGATTGGGTCTTTGGCATTTGCCTTATCTTCTTTTAATTTTATCAATATAGATGCTGGGCATGTTACCAAAGGAAATGCCATTGCTTTTATTCCATTGGTCCTAGCAGGTATTCAAATTACACTGCACAAAAACAAATGGTTGGGAGCTATTTTAACGGGTATAGCTGTTTCGTTTGAGTTATCTGCTGGTCACGTTCAAATTACTTATTATTTAATCTTTATTATTTTGGCTTGGATGGTGGTAGAATTGGTTCAGGCCGTAAAAAATAAAACCTTGCCCAAATTTATAGTGGCAGGAGCCTTATTAGCAGTATCTGCAGCGGTAGGTATCGGAACCAATATAACCGGCTTACTAGCTACAGAAGAATATGGTAAATTTAGTATTCGTGGTAAGTCTGAATTAACTAAAACACAAAGTGGAGAGAGTAATGCATCGAATAGTTCTTCTGGTTTAGATAAAGATTATGCCTTGGCATGGAGCAATGGCGTAGTTGAGCCATTTACTATTTTAGTGCCAAATTTTTATGGTGGAGCAAGTAATGGTGATTTAGGAACAAGTAGCGAAACATATAAAGAACTGCAACGTCAGGGTTATCCGAATGCCAAAGAAGTGGTAAAGCAAATGCCTATTTATTGGGGAGATCAACCCTTTACAGCTGGGCCAATTTATTACGGTGCCATCATTGTTTTCTTGTTTGTATTGGGCATGTTTTTAATAAAAAGTTCAGTCAAGTGGTGGATTTTTACTGCGGCTATGCTTTCTATTTTCTTATCTATGGGCAAAAACTTTATGCCGCTCACCGATCTATTCTTTAATTACTTTCCATTGTATAATAAGTTTAGGTCTGTAACTTTTGTATTGTGTGTAGCACAAACCATGTTCCCATTTTTGGCCATGTTAGCAGTAAAAGAGCTAATGGATAAAAAATTAAAACAGGCAGATTGGATCAAGGCACTCAAATATAGCTTAGGTATTGTAGGTGGAATTTGTTTATTATTTGCATTAATACCAGGTGTTTTATTTGATTTTTCTACAGAAAATGATGCGAGGATGAAATTACCTGAGTGGTTATTAACTACCTTAGCATCTGATAGAGAAAGTTTATTACGTGCTGATGCCTTTAGGTCTTTGGCGCTTATTTTGTTAGCTGCAGCCGCCATGTGGTTTTATCAAAAAGGTAAATTAAAGGCAGAACTCATGCTGGCTGTTTTAGGGATTTTAGTGGTAGTGGATTTGTGGGGTATAGACAAACGTTACCTAAACGACAAGGATTTTGAAAAGAAAAAAGGTGAAGCAGCCGTTCCAAAAACACCTGTTGATGAGCAAATCTTAGCAGATCCAGATCCACATTACCGCGTCTATAATAATACCACAGACTTTGATAAAGATGCCTTAACGGCATATTACCACAAATCTTTGGGCGGTTATCATGGAGCTAAAATGCGCAGGTATCAAGAGCTAATAGAATGGCAATTGGTGAAAATGAATATGGAGTGTTATAACATGTTAAACGCTAAATATTTTATTTTACAAGATTCTAGCGGCAACAAATTTGCTCAGCAGAATGTAAATGCAAATGGGAATGCTTGGTTCGTTTCTGAAATTAAATGGGTTGCCAATGCAGATGAAGAAATTGCATCCTTGGGTAATTTTAATAGCAAGAAAACTGCCATAACAGATAAACGTTTTGAATCTGAATTGGCCGGATTTACACCAAGTGCAGATAGTACAGCAAAAATTTCATTGAGTAAATACCAACCGAATGCGCTAGCTTATACAAGTAATAGCCAATCAGATCAACTGGCTGTCTTCTCAGAGATATTTTATGAGAAGGGCTGGAATGCCTATATCGATGGTGTTTTGGTTCCGCATGTTAGGGTAAACTATGTATTGCGCGCATTAAAAGTTCCTGCAGGTACTCACCAAATAGAATTTAAGTTTGAACCAACAGTAATTGGAACCGGCGAAAAAATCGCTTACGCCTCTTCATGGTTGCTATACGGCGGATTATTTTTGGTATTGGGTTTGAGTTTTTATAAAAGAAAAAGAGAAACTGAGGTATAGCAGTCAACTGCTCTAAATGCTAAATTTACTCCAAACATATTGGCAAGAAATAACAGTGGCTGCTATTTTTGTAGCAGCCACTGTTTATTTATTTACATTTTTTAATAAGAGTAGTAAAGGCGAACATGCTTGTGGTAGCGCCAATTGCAAGTGCGATACCAGTAAAAAATAATTGCTTCAAACAAGTTTATTTATTCTTATTAATAAGTTTATACAACTCATCCAATTTAGGGCTTAGGATAATTTCAGTTCTACGATTTTTCGCCCTGCCTTCAATCGTTTCATTGCTTGCTTTAGGCATGTATTCCCCTTTTCCTGCTGCGGTTAAATTTTTTGCATCAACTTGGTGCACCTCATCTAACATGCGAACAATATTTGTGGCACGTGCAACGCTTAAGTCCCAGTTGTCTTTAAATTGTGCAGTTTTAATAGGTACATTGTCTGTATGACCCTCAATCATTACACTCACATCTTTATTTTTATTGAGTACCTCTGCTAATTTTTTCAAGGCGTCTAATCCTTTTTCTTCTACCTCTGCGCTGCCACTTTTAAAGAGCAATTTATCACTCATAGAAACATATACTTTTCCGTTTTTCATTTCTACAGAAATTTCATCGCTTTTAAAGCTAAGTAATGCTTTTTTAATCACATTATTTAAAGCATTTGTAATGGAGTCTTGTTCTTTTATAAGTGCCTCTAAAATGGCTAATTTTCGCTCTCTTTCAAGCAATTGCTCTCCTTTTTCTTTGAGTGCCAAGTTAAGTTGCTCCGTTTTGTTTAAGCTTGATCGGATCAGATCCGTATATTTCTGATTCATATCTGAATAATCTTGGTCTAGCTTTTTATACTTTTCTTCAAGGGTATTATATTTATTAGTAAGCTCATTAAACTTAGCATCTAAATCTCTATACTGTATACCTCTTTCAGTGGTATCTTTATTAAATGCAATAGTTAACTTGTGAAGAGAATCTCTCTGGTAGGTAGCTGCAGTCATGCGTTTAGACAGTAAAGCATTATGCACTTTTTCGGTAATTTTTTTTGGCTCTTTTATTTTTCCTTTTGGTTCTAGATCTTGTGCAATGGCAACAGTGCCAAAGAACAAGAATGAAATAGCTATTAGTTTTTTCATGCTGTTATGGGTTTCTGCGAAGTTGCTTCACTCCATTTAGATAGCCAACTTTTCCTTCATTTTTTTATGCGCAAAGCCTGGTTTAGTGTTCAGTTATGAACACAAAAAAGGCCCTATCTAAAAAAGATAGGGCCTTTTTGCTTGGACTTAAACCAAATTATTTTCCTTTATTCTTTTTATCAAAATCGATTACAATAGGAGTTGCAATACCGATAGAAGAATAGGTACCAAATACAATACCTACCAATAAAGCAAAAGTGAATCCTTTAATGACTTCTCCTCCAAATAGGAATAATACCAATGCTACTAGGAACACCGTTAATGAAGTAATTACTGTTCTACTTAAGGTTTTGTTTAGTGAGTTATTAATGATAGACTCTTTGTTTGATTCATGTTGATTGGTTCCTAAGTACTCACGAATTCTATCGAACACAACAACCGTATCATTAATAGAGAAACCAATGATGGTTAATACAGCCGCAATAAACGCCTGATCTACCTCCATGGTAAATGGTAAAATTCCATCAAATATAGAATAGAAACTTAACATCATCAGTACGTCGTGTCCGAGAGCGATGGTAGCACCTAATGCATATTGCCATTTTTTGAAACGAATTAATACATACAATCCAATTCCAATTAAGGCAATAATAGCTGCCCAAAATGAAGCAATTTTAATGTCGTTTGCAATCGTTGGTCCCACTTTAGAAGAGCTTAAAATTTCTGCTTTTACACCCATTCCATTGAAACCTTCATTTATTTTTCCTACTACTTCTTCAGCTACATTTTCTCCTTGTGATTCAATTTTATAAGTAGTGGTTACTTTAAATTTATTGTCTGAACCAAATGTTTTTACCTCTGGAGCCATGCCTAGAGATTTGCTTAAGCCTTCTCTGATTTCTGAAGAGCTTACAGATTTATCTACCTGAACCACATAAGTCCAACCACCTTGGAAATCTACACCTAAAGTAAATCCTTTGGTAAACATAGATACTAAACCAAATGAGATAATGATACCAGAGAATACATAGAACTTTTTGCGATTTCCAACAAAATCGAAGTTAACTTTAGAGAATGTATTCGCACTAAGATTGGTTACATATTTAATGATGGTACCCTTATCTAACTGCCATTCTGTAACTACACGAGTTAATAATACTGCAGTAAACATAGAAGAGATGATACCGATAATTAAAGTAATGGCAAACCCTTGCACTGGACCAGTTCCAAAAGCATATAATACAAAACCTGCCAATAAGGTTGTTAAGTTAGAATCTATAATAGATGAAGCTGCATGCGCATATCCATCTGTAACTGCATTCTTTAAACTTCTCGCATTTCTTAGTTCTTCCTTTACACGTTCATTAATAAGAACGTTTGCATCTACGGCCATACCAATGGTTAACACAATTCCTGCTATACCAGGTAAAGTTAATGCTGCACCTAAACTGGCCAACACACCAATGATGAAGAATACGTTTAGTAATACCGCGAAATCTGCAATGTATCCAGAGTTTCCATAATATAATACCATAAAAGCAAGGATAATAATAGTGGCAATAATCATGCTCCATAATCCTTTACTAATTGCTTCAGCACCCATGCTTGGTCCTACTACAGCCTCTTCTACAATTCTGGTAGGAGCTGGTAATTTACCACTTTTCAAAATATTGGCTAAGTCACCAGCTTCTTCGTTAGAATAGCTACCTGTGATAGAAGATCTTCCATTAGGAATTTCTCCTTGAACATTCGGTGAAGAATAAACTACATCATCTAATACAATGGCCACTGAATGCCCAATATTATTTCTGGTTAAGTTTTTCCAAATTTTTGCGCCTTCTGCATTCATGGTCATAGAAATTTCTACAGCACCTGTTTGCGAAACATCTCTTCTAGCATCTGTAACTTTATCACCAGTAAGTGAGGCAGAACCATCTCTAGAAGTTTTTAAAGCATGCAGAATTACACCTTGTTGATTTTCTCCAATTCCTTTGTATTCCCAAGCAAATTTAATGTTACCAGGTAAAGCCATTTTTACTTCTGGCCTGTTTAGCATGGCATTAATTTTAGCAGTGTCTTTTACCAGTGCTGTTCCGCAGGCAGAACCTTTTGGCACCAACATTCCCTTATCGTCTGCATACGGCTGTAATAAGGCAAATAATGGATTTTCTTTAGCAAACTCTTCGTAAGATTTTTCTGCAGATTTAGCAGTATCTTTTTTATCTTCTGTTTTAGCGCCAGATCCTAATCCTGCTAAGGCACTCGCAGCAGAATCATTATTGCTTACAGCAGAATCAGATGCGGGTAATTGAAGTGCTGAAGCTTTCTTTAAAACCTCATTTGCACTTGAAATATTTTTGAATGCCTCTGGGTTATCAAATGTTTCATAAAATTCTAGCTTAGCAGAACCTTGTAATAATTTTCTAACACGAGCTGGATTGTCAACCCCCGGTAATTCAACTAAAATTCTACCGCTACCTTCTAGTTTTTGGATATTCGGTTGGGTTACACCAAATTTATCAATACGAGCACGTAATATTTGGAAAGACCTGTCGATAGCTTGGTTAGCTTCCTCACGCAAATAACTCACCACTTCTTCGTTGCTTGAAGTTAATTTGATGCGATCACGATTACTCGGGTTTACAAAAATGGCTGAAAGTTTTGCCTCTGGGGCAACTTCAGCATAAGATTCTGCAAACAAGCTTACAAAGTCTTTTTGGCTATTTTGCATCTTTTCAGAAGCTTTAACAATGGCTTCGTTAAACTTAGGATCTGGGTTATTGTTTGCCAAACCTCTAACCAACTCGGCCAAAGATACTTCTAAGGTTACGTTCATTCCACCTTGTAAGTCTAGTCCAAGATTTAACTCTCTTTCTTTACATTGAAGGTAGGTAAACTTTTTTAAACCTAGGAAATTATACACGGTTAACCGTGAAATTGAATCTAGGTAATTGCGCTCTAATTGAACGTCTCCATTGGCTTGCTCTTTGGCATCCTTTTCAATCATGTAAGTTTTCCATGTGAATGATAACTGGAAAATACTTACCAGTATCAAAGCGATGGCAAAAAACTTAACTGCTCCTTTGCTTTTCATTGTATATTTCTGATTCTAAAATTAAAATTCTATCCAAATTCTTTTAAAACAAACTACACCCAATTATTTGGAAGTATTTGTTTCAAAGGCTCGCAAATATAAGGGGTGAAAGTGCTAAATGCAAAAACAATAAATTGCTTGAAATTCAAGGGTTTGATATTTTTTTGCCCATTTTTTTTGAATTTTAGCCTTAAGTTTAGACAATCTGTGGGTAAGTGAACCTTAGATTTTGGAGGCTAATTTCTAGTTTCGTTAGCTCAATACGAAAGCATTTTATGGAAAACCAAGGATTAAGTTTGTTTGATTTGATTATTAAAGGTGGAATCATCATGGTTCCAATTGCCGTGTTATCAATTCTTTCTATCTATTTTATCATTGAAAGGGCTGTCTATATTGCCAAAGCTTTTCAATTAGAGAATAATTTTATGAACAACATAAAAGATCATTTGGGCAAGGGTGATATAAAAGCTGCACAAGCTTATTGTCAAAGAATAAATTCTCCCATTAGCAGGGTTATTGAAAAAGGTATTTCGCGCATAGGCAAGCCAATTAAAGATATTGAGAGTGCTATGGAAAGTGTAGCCAGTTTAGAATTAGATAAAGTTGAGAAAAATCTAAGCTTTTTGGGTTTAACGGCCGGGGTAGCTCCCATGTTGGGTTTTATAGGAACTATTTCTGGAATTATTAAAATCTTTTATGACATTGCCCAGAGCAACAATATTTCTATCGATGTGATTGCCGGAGGATTATATGTAAAAATGATAACCTCAGGAGCAGGTTTAATTGTGGGTGTATTGGCTTATACAGGATACCATATTTTGAATAGCAGAATAGATAGGTTCAACCATAAAATGCAAGCTACTGCCGTAGATTTTATTGATATTTTAGAAAGTTAGGAAAATACATTTATGAACTTTAGAAGAAAAAAACGTTTTGAGGCAGAGGTAGCAACCTCAGCACTAAACGATATTATGTTCTTTTTGCTCTTATTTTTCCTAATTATATCTACACTTGCCAATCCAAGTGTCATAAAAGTTTTGCTTCCAAAATCTACCCCCACTCAAGGGGTAGTTAAAGAGCAAGTGAATCTTACCATTACCAAGGATAAAGAGTATTATTTAAACGATAAACTTATTTCTGCTGATGAATTAGAAACGGCTTTACTGCAGTTGTCTCAGCAAAAGCCAGACATGAGTGTGGTACTAAGAATGGATGCTTTTTTAACCATTCAAGATTTGGTAGATGTGCTTGCAACTGGCACCAAACTAAAAATTAGAATTGTCATGGCAACCCAAACAGGGAAGTAATTATTGGGGTAGTTTATTAGCTAAGTGGTCTGCAATAACCTGCAAACTATTTTCAAAATGAATATTATTATTGATAATTAAATCTGCTTGAGCCATAAATGGTAGTAAATACCTTTGATAAGATGGCAATACGTGGTGTTTCCATTGGTAGATTGCAAATTCTTCACTAATATTTCTCTCTGCTACATCTCGCTTTATTCTGCGTTCTAGGGCAATTTCTTCTGCAGCATTTACAAATATTTTTAAATCAAATTGTTCAAAAATTTTAGCGTAGTAAAAAATAAATAAACCTTCGCAAACAATAATAGGTGCTGGATCAAATTGGAGCAATGGGCCCTTTTGTTCTTCATGCTGGAACCTGTATTCATGTCTGTAAATAGTTTCACCCCTGTGTATTTTTTCTAAATCTGCTGCAAAGGCTTCTAAATCTACACATTCTGGCAAATCAAAATTAATATGCCCATTTTCGTCTCTGCTGTGCTCATAAGCGAGCTTATAGTAATTGTCTTGTGAAATGATGCACAATTCCTTTTCTGAGAATTTTTCTTTCAGGGCATTTAAAAATGAAGTTTTACCACTGGCACTACCACCAGAAATTCCAATTAAATAAGGCTTGTTTAGCATGGCAGTAAAATTAGTTTTTTTTATCTGGCTGAACCTAAATCTTCCTCTGACCTAAAATTATTCACCTCATTATTAGCCATTTGAATTTTTAAGAAAACTTTTTATACGAATAAAGTTTCCTGTGTATTCATTCTGCCTACCTTTGCAGCGCAAAAATTGAGATTGATGAGTGAAGAAGTTAAAAATAAGATTTTACAAACTGCAGAAACGCTATTCTTAAAACTTGGTTTTAAGCGTGTTACCATGGATGATATTTCCAATGAATTAGGAATGTCAAAAAAGACGATTTATCAGTTTTTTGCCGATAAAAGCAGTTTAGTGAATGAAACTGTTTCAAGACACATAAAAATGGAGAAACATGCCTGCAGCGGTATGTTAACCCAACAAGATAATCCAATAGATTTTATGTTGGCGATCACCCAAAATTTTGGAGATGTTAAAAAGCAAATTAATCAAGGTGTTCTTTTCGATCTAAAAAAATACTTTAAAGAAAGTTGGGATGTACTGAATGAGTTTAGGGTCAATTTTATTTTTGAACAAATATTAGAGAACCTACGTAAAGGAAAGCTTCAGGGTTATTATCATCAAAATTTAGATGAGCTATTAATAGCCAGGTTTTATATTCATTTAGTAGATTTTATGATTAACCCAGACAATTACACCAGTCATGATTTAGATTTTAAAAAGTTACATACAGAATTAATTAAATACCATTTGCGTGCCATTTGCACAGAAAAAGGAATTAAATATTTAGAAGGAAGTCCCGTTTATCAGAATATATCATAAATTTAAGCTTATATGAAAATTAAAACAGGTTTTTGGCTCTTTGTTTGTTTTTTGCTTGTACAAAAAGCAGGAGCTCAATCACAAACCATCCATCAATTTGCATTGAAAGATGCCATTGATTATGCAAAAAAGTACAACTATGTGCTTAAGAATAGCAAACTTGATGTGCTTGCTAGTCAGAAAAAAGTAAATGAAATTGTGGCAATGGGTTTACCACAGGTTAATGCCAGTGCCAATGTTATCAATAATACACAGATTCCTGTGCAGGTAATTCCTAACTTTTTAAAACAGGCCACAGGAACTGGTCCGGATCTTATAGAGGTTGCTTTTGGTAGGAATTTTACAAGTGGTGTTTCAGTTTCTGCGAATCAGTTATTATTTGATGGCACTTTCTTTTTGGGTTTAAAAGCTTCTAAAGAATTTGTAAACCTCTCTCAACTGAATGTTTCTAGAACTGAAATAGAAACAGAAGTGAATGTTTCTAAAGCATACTTTATGGTTTTATTGTTAGAATCTAACGAGAAAATGATGCTTGCTAATTTAGCTAGTTTGCAGAAAACTCAGTCTGATGTAGCACAATTCTATAAAAATGGATTCTCAGAGAAAGTAGACCTAGATCGTTTAAGCTTACAATTGTCTAACTTATCCTTACAAAGCGAAAAAATTCAAGATCAAAAAAGAATAGCCATGATGGTGCTTAAGCTGCAGTTAGGATTAGCAATGGCAGACAGTCTGGTGCTTACAGATGAACTTGAAGCATTATTTGCCAAATCACAAGTATTAGCTGTAGGAGACAAAGCAGAATACACGAATAGGGTAGAGTATAAAATGTTGCAACAACAATTGAGGTTGAACCAATTAGATAAACGCAGGTATTTGGTGGGTTATATGCCATCGGTATTTTTGTTTGCAAGCCATCAACAAAATGCATTTGGCGATGATTTAGGTAATCTATTTGAGACTTTCTATCCAGGAACAGCTGTTGGCTTAAGTGTTACGATGCCCATTTTTGATGGATTTCGAAAACATGCCCAAACTCAGCAAGCAAGTATTGGCATAACTAAAACGGAGAACGACATTAAGAATTTTGAGAATGTAATTAATCAACAAGTATACCAAGCAAAATCTACGTATACGAGAAGTAAGCAGCAGCTAGACATACAAAAAGACAACCTAAAATTAGCTGAAGATATTTATAGTAAAATGGAATTAAAATACAAAAATGGTTTGGGGTCAAGCTTAGAGCTTACCAGTGCCCAAGCAGATTTAGAGAATGCTAGAACCAATATGTTGTCTACTGTATTTGAATATTTTGTGGCAGAATTAGAGTTGAAAAAAGCTTTAGGAATTATTAATAATAAATAAAATTAACTTACATACATACAATGAAAAAATTAATCAATAATCTATCCCTTTTACTAGGAATTGGAATCTTACTTTCTGCATGTGGTGGCGCAGATTCTTTAGACTCAAAGAAAGCCTCACTAGAAAAACTTAAAGCACAACAAGCAGAAATTGCGGATCAAATTAAAACTTTAGAGGAAGAAATTTTAACCTTTGGTAAAGGTGAATTAGAGCCTAGCACCAAAGTGAAATTTGTATCTGTAACACCTATTGCTGTTACAACTTTTAATCATTACATCGATGTTCAGGGCAGGGTTGATGGAGATCAAAATACAACCATCTCTGCCAGGGCTATGGGTCCGGTGGTGAAAATATTAGTAAAATCTGGATCACAAGTAAAAAAAGGTCAGGTATTAGCAGAATTAGATGGAGAAATTGTTGCTCGTCAGATTGCAGATTTAAAAGTAAACTTAGCTTTCGTAACAGATGTGTTTAATAAGCAAAAAGCACTTTGGGAAAAGCAGGTTGGATCAGAAGTGCAATATTTAAGTGCTAAAAACAATAAAGAATCATTAGAACAAAAATTGGCTACCTTATACGAGAACTTAGATATGTATAAAATTAAGTCGCCTATTAATGGAAATGTAGATGAGGTTTTCTTAAAAATTGGACAAAGTATTGCGCCAGGAATGCCATGTTTTAGGCTTGTAAATATGGGAGATTTAAAGGCAAAAGCAGATGTTTCTGAAACTTATGCTAAGCAAATAAATGAAGGCAATAAGGTTCATTTATATTTTCCCGATTTAGATAATTTGGAGATTAGTTCTACCATCACTTTTGCGTCAAAGGTTATTAGTCAAATGAACCGTACTTTTACGATAGAATCTCCTTTACCAGCAGGAAAAGATTTTATTCCAAATATGATTTGTGTTTTTAAAGTGTTAGATTATCAAGCAAAGAATGCCATTGTCATTCCAGTAAATACACTCCAGAAAACAGAAACTAGCACTTTTGTTGCCGTTGCAAGCATTGTAAATGGTAAAAAAGTAGCCTTAAAAAGAGAAGTAACAACTGGTAAATTCTATCAAGATAAAGTAGAAATTTTATCTGGTTTGCAAGCGGGAGATATGCTCATTACTAGCGGTTACCAAGATTTGAACGATAACGAGCTTTTAAATTTTTAAGGAGTTTAAGACCTTTAAACTAATATAATATGCTTGATAAAATAAAGGAATTTAAGCCATCTAGCTGGTCTATTGATAATAAAACCAGCATTTATGTTATGACAATCATTATTACCCTTGCTGGCTTAATGAGTTATAACGGATTACCAAAGGAGCAATTCCCTGAAGTTGTGTTTCCACAAATTTTAGTAAACACAATTTATGCAGGAACCGCTCCACAAGACATGGAAAACTTGGTTACCAAACACATTGAAAAACAAGTAAAGTCTATCAATGGAGTAAAACAAGTGAATAGCACATCTATTCAAGATTTTTCTATGATCAATATTGAATTTAATACAGATGTTGATGTACCTGTTGCTAAGCAACGTGTGAAAGATGCGGTAGACAAAGCGCGCAAAGACTTACCAACCGATTTAACACGCGAGCCAGAAGTGATAGATATAGATGTATCGCAAATTCCAATTATGAATGTGCATATTTCTGGAGATTATCCGCTAGATAAACTGAAAGATTATGCAGAAGCGATGAAAGATCGTATTGAGGGTTTTCCTGAAATTACGCGTTGTGATATCGTAGGGGCACTCGATCGCGAAATTCAGATAGATGTAGATATGTATAAAATGCAAGCTGCAGATATAACCATGCGAGACATTGAAACAGCTGTGAAGTATGAAAACATGACTATGTCTGGTGGCTTAATTAAAATGGATGGCTTAAAACGCTCCGTTAATATAGTGGGTCAATACACAGACTCTAAGAAAATTGGAGATATCATTATTCGCTCTGGAAGTGGTGCAACCATTTATTTAAAAGATATTGCTAGCATTACAGATGGCTTTAAAGAAAAAGAAAGTTATGCCAGATTAGACCATAAAAATGTGGTGACCCTAAATGTAATTAAGAAGAGTGGTCAAAATTTGATTGATGCATCTGATAAAATAAAACTTTTAAAAGAAGACATGGTAGCCAATGTGTTGCCAAAAGGTTTAAAAGTTACCATTACGGGTGATCAATCTGATAAAACCAAGGTAACATTAGATGATTTAATAAACACCATCATTATAGGTTTTATATTGGTAACGGTAATCTTAATGTTTTTCATGGGAACCACCAATGCTATTTTTGTGGCGCTATCGGTTCCATTATCCATGTTTGTGGCATTTTTAATTATGCCAGCCATTGGATTTACCTTAAACATGATTGTTTTATTCTCTTTCTTACTAGCTCTGGGAATTGTTGTAGATGATGCCATTGTAGTCATAGAAAATACGCATCGCATTTTTGATAATGGTAAAGTTCCGATTGTGAAGGCCGCAAAGTTGGCTGCCGGAGAGGTTTTCTTGCCAGTATTATCTGGAACTTTAACCACGCTAGCCCCTTTTATACCATTGGCGTTTTGGCAAGGTGTAATTGGTAAATTTATGTTTTATTTACCTATTACACTCATTGTAACCTTGCTTGCCTCATTGCTTGTGGCCTATATTATTAACCCGGTATTTGCAGTAGATTTTATGAAACCACATACACCGGGTAAAGACCATAAAAAAATCACAAAAGGTTTTAAAATTACTTCAGTTGTTTTTGGCGTAATTGCTTTACTTTTATACATAGGAAAGAACTGGGGTTTAGCCAATTTAACGCTTACCTTTTATGCTTTATATTGCTTAAACCGTTTTGTACTTCAAGGTATCATTCAAACTTTTCAAGAAAAATCTTGGCCAAATTTTCAGGAGAAATATAAGAAAGTTTTGGTTTGGGTATTGCAAGGCTCACGTCCGGTTTGGATGCTTGTTGCAACCGTAGGATTATTATTCTTCTCTATATTTTTAACCAGTGTTAGAAAGCCTAATGTGGTGTTTTTTCCTCAGAGTGATCCAAACTTTATTTATACCTATATCTCACTTCCAATTGGCACAGATCAGGTGTATACAGATTCTATTACTCATATTATTGAAGATAGAATATACAAGGTAGTTGGAGACTCTAATCCAATAGTAGAATCTGTAATTTCTAATGTGGCAATTGGAGCTAATAATCCGCAAAGTTTTGATTTTAGTACAAGCCCACATTTAGGTAAAGTTACCGTTGCATTTGTTCCATTTGGAAAAAGGGAAGGTGCCTCAACGGTAGATTATTTAGATAAAATAAGAAATGCAGTGAAAGGAATCCCTGGAGCAGAAATTACAGTAGAGCAGGAGCAGGGCGGTCCCCCAACCGGAAAACCAGTAAATATTGAAATTACGGGCGATAATTTTGATGAATTAATTGCTGTGTCTAAGAATTTGAAACGTTATTTAGATTCTTTAGCCATCCCAGGAATTGAAGAATTAAAATCTGATTTGCAATCTAACAAACCAGAGATTGTAGTTGAAATAGATAGGGAAAGAGCCAATAGAGAAGGGATATCTACTGCCATCATAGGAAAAGAACTTCGTGACGCGATTTTTGGTGCAGAGGTATCAAAATTTAAAGATGCCAAAGATGATTATCCTATTCAATTGCGTTATGCCTTTGATCAAAGAAATAATATGAATGCCCTAATGAATTTGAAAATCACTTATAGAGATATGAATATGGGTGGTATGATCCGTCAGATTCCATTGGCTTCTGTAGCAAAAATTAGTTACGGAAATACTTTTGGAGGTATTAAAAGAAAAAATCAACGCAGAATGGTTACTGTTTCTTCTAATGTATTAAGTGGATATAATGCTAACGAAATTGTGGCAAAAATTCAAAAGGCCGTTGGAAGATATCCGCTTCCATCTAGCGTTCTTATTACCATGACTGGTGAACAAGAAAAACAAGCAGAAACCGGTGCATTTTTAGGCAATGCCATGTTAATTTCATTTGGATTAATCTTCTTAATTTTAGTAACGCAGTTTAATTCAATCTCTAAACCAATCATTATTTTCAGTGAAATTTTCTTCAGTATTATTGGTGTTTTGCTCGGGCTGAATATTTTTAATATGGATGTTTCTGTAGTTATGACAGGTGTTGGGGTTATTGCATTAGCTGGTATTGTAGTTCGTAATGGTATTTTGTTGGTAGAATTTACAGACTTACTCATGGAGCAAGGAATGGAAATGAGAGCAGCCATTATTGAAGCAGGTAAAACCAGAATGACTCCAGTAATATTAACTGCTTCCGCCACCATTTTGGGTTTAGTTCCATTGGCTGTTGGTTTTAATATTGATTTTGTTGGTTTGTTTACTCATTTTGAACCTCATATTCACTTTGGTGGAGATAATGTGGCATTTTGGGGGCCTTTAAGCTGGACTATGATTTTTGGATTAAGCTTTGCAACTTTTTTAACCTTGATTTTAGTTCCGGTAATGCTATTTATATCAAATAATATCAAAATTAAATTGAATATCCCGCTGGTTAAAGGAAGTATAAAATAAATTAATAGGTTTTTTTGCCTCATAGTCAGGCAAAAAAAACCAGCTTGAATTTTTTTTAATAAATTACTTGTGCCTCATATTTTTTTTAGTACATTTGTTTTATAAGACGAGCAATAGATATTTGATTTCGGTTTGATCCGAAACATCATAAAGATAATTGCATCTAGGGGTAGAATGCAATTTGTTTCATAGGCTAAAGCGGGGTCCAGGCAACTGGCCCCGTTTTTTTATGCGATTCATCTTCAGAAATAATTACCTTTGTCAACTTTTAAAAATATTGAATGATTTCAGTTGCTAATTTAAGTTTGCGATATGGCAAACGTGTTTTGTTCGAGGAGGTGAATGTAAAATTTACACCTGGGAATTGTTATGGCGTAATTGGTGCAAATGGTGCCGGAAAAACTACCTTTCTAAAGATTTTAAGTGGAGAAATAGATGCTACTACTGGCTCGGTCTCTTTGGGACCAGGCGAGAGAATGAGTGTGTTAAAACAAAATCACTTTGAGTTTGATGAACTTCCAGTTTTGCAAACAGTAATTATGGGAAACCGCAAATTATTGGAGATTATGCAAGAAAAAGATGCCATTTATCTGAAGCCAGATTTTTCTGATGCAGACGGCCACCGTGCGGCAGAGTTAGAGGGAATGTTTGCAGATATGGAAGGATGGAACGCAGAGAGTGATGCAGCCAATTTGTTGAGCGATCTTGGTATTAAAGAACATCAGCACCAACTCTTGTTGAAGGAGTTAAATGGAAAAGAAAAGGTAAGGGTGCTATTGGCCCAGGCCTTGTTTGGAAATCCTGATGTGCTTTTGTTAGATGAGCCTACCAACGACTTAGATGTTGAGACCATTACTTGGTTAGAAAACTTTTTAGCAGATTTTCAAAATACGGTTATTGTTGTTTCTCATGATAGGCACTTTTTAGATGCAGTTTGTACCCATATTGCAGATATTGATTTTGGAAAAATTCAACTTTTTACAGGTAATTATACTTTCTGGTATGAGAGCAGTCAGCTTGCATTGCGCCAAAAAAGTGATCAAAATAAAAAGGTAGAAGATAAACGAAAAGAGCTACAAGAGTTTATTGAACGTTTTAGTGCCAATGCATCAAAGTCTAGGCAAGCTACAAGTAGGAAAAAATTGCTAGAAAAGTTAGTGGTAGATGATATTAAACCTTCTACCAGAAAATATCCTGGTATTATTTTTAGGCCAGATAGAGAATGCGGAGATCAAATTTTGCGAATGGAAGGGCTTTCTAAGAAAAATGCGGAAGGAAAATATTTGTTTAAAGATATTTCTTTTGCCCTAGATAAGGGAGATAAAGTGGCTATTTTATCTCGCGATCACATGGCGATTTCAGCTTTTTTTGAAATTTTGGCTGGAAATGATCAGGCAGATGCTGGAGAATTTATGTGGGGTCAAACCATCACCATCTCCTATTTGCCAAATGAAAATGCTAAATATTTTTCGGGTCAGAACAATTTAATTGATTGGTTGCGCCAGTATTCTACTGAAAAAGATGAAACGTATATTCGCGGTTTCTTAGGGAAAATGTTGTTTAGTGGTGAGGAGGTTTTTAAAATGTCTCATGTATTATCTGGAGGAGAGAAGGTTCGTTGTATGATTTCTAGAATGATGTTAACCAATGCCAATTGTTTAATTTTAGATGAACCCACCAATCACCTAGACCTAGAATCTATTACGGCATTTAATAATGCCTTAGTTGATTGGAAACACAACGCGATATTTACTTCTCATGACCATACTTTTGTGCAAAGTATTGCAAATAGAATCATAGAAATTACTCCAAATGGAGTAATAGATAAACGCCTAAGTTATGATGAATATTTGCAGGATGAAAGGGTTCAAACGCAGAAAAAAGGGATGTATCCTTTATAAATTGCAACTTGATTAATTAAAAAAGCCTCAGTGAATCTAATTCAATGAGGCTTTTTTTTGGGTAAATGAATTCAATACGTTAAGGCTTCAGCAGGGCGTTTTTCTAGCAGTTGATAAATATTTGGATGAAAACCAGAATAAATAATAACATCACAAACGACAATAAGGCTATTTTTTTTGCTTTCATTTGTAAATCAAAGGTGCGTAAAATTCTTATGTGAACTGCTCTATATTAAGCAAGTGGTCGGTTTTAATGTTTATGTGGCAAGAATCTATAAAATTGAAGTAAATTTTTCCAATGCTTTTTGGAATATTTCTTTCTTCCTGCGCGATACCTCAACCTCGGTATCATCTAACATAATTACGGTGCCACCTTCTCCTTTTATATATTTTTTGATGAATTTTAAATTAATTAAGTGAGAATGATGAATCCTGCAAAATCCAAAATCTGTCAATAACTCTTCATAATCTTTTAGGGTTTTAGATACCAGTGTAGGCCTATTATCATTTTTAAAATAGAATTTAGTGTAATTGGTATCACTTTCGCATCTAATAATTTCATCAACAGGTATGTATATTGCGCCTGTAGAGGTAGGTAAAGATAATTTAAAGTTATGTTTATTAATGGCCTTTAAGTTCTCCAGTAAGTTGTTAATCTGGAGTTGTGGTTGGTATAATATTTTTTTTCGTTTTTCTGCCGTTTTCTCAATGGCAATTTTTAATTCTTCCCCGTCAATTGGTTTTAATAAATAATCTATCGCACTAAATTTAATTGCCTTAATGGCATATGAATCATAAGCAGTAGTAAAAATAACATCAAAAGTTCTGTTTGGAAGTGATGCTAATAGATCAAATCCATTCTTGTAAGGCATTTCAATATCCAATAAAACGAGGTCAGGATTATGTAAATGTATCTTTGATATAGCGTCTTCCACATCTGGGGACTCGCCTATGAGATTTACATCCTGGATTTCACTCAACAGGGATTTTAGTACATTTCTACCCTTGATCTCGTCTTCAACTATGAGTGTTTTAATTCTATTATCCATGAATGATAGGTACATTAATGATTACCTTGGTTCCGCAAGCTAAATGATTTTGATCAAATAAGTCAATGATTTCTATTTTAGGATGAGAGCCAAAAAGTTTTTTTAAGGTTTTTATTCTGTCTTCACTTAGTTTAAATCCTTTGGATTGATGTAAGCTGATTTTTTGTTTTTTGGATGCTTTCGCAGCTTCCCTGCCAATGCCATTGTCTTCAATGATTACTTGAAGCGTCTTTTCATTTAAATAAAAAAACTGAATGTTTAACTTTTTATCACCTTGCTTTGATTGTAAACCATGCCAAATGGCATTTTCTACATGTGGTTGAATTAATAATGTGGGTATTAATATATTTTGATCTATCAATGGATCTATCCAATATTCTGCACTAAATGAATTATTTAATCGTAGTGCTTCTAGGTCTGTATAAAGTTTTAAAAATTCTACTTTGGAACTAATACTTACAAAAGTTTGTTCTGAAACATCTAAAATCATTCGTATGAGTTTGGCAAATTTGCTCAGGTATTTAGCAGCTTCAGTCTTCTCATTGTTTATAACAAAATATTGAATAGAATTTAATGAATTGAAAATAAAATGTGGATTCATTTGAGCGCGCAAAGCTTTTAACTCTAGTAAGGCAATTAGATTTTCTTGAATGCCTTTTTCTTTCTCTTCTTTAATGGCTTTTTGTGTTCGATTGTAAATGAAAAATGCTATCAGGCTTGCCATTAAAAAACTTGAAAGAATTTTAAACCAATAGGTTTGATAAAACATAGGGACAATCTTAAATGCTAAGCTAGCTTCATTACTAAGGATATTCCCATTTGCATTGGCCACTTTTACTTTAAACTCATATTCACCTGGCAGTAACTGCCCAAAACTAGCAAATCGTCTATTACCTATTTCATTAAATCCGGTGTCTATTCCTTCAATTTTGCAGTAGTAGGTATGGCTGCTATTTAGGTTAAAGTCTAATGATGTAAAATCTAATGACAAGTAATTTTTAGCACTTGGAATATTGTAATAGGATTGGTAAGGTAGTCTTTCGTTAAATACAGAAATACCTTTTATGGCAATTCTACTTATCTGTTTTTCTAGTTTAATTGTATTGGGGTCAAAAAAATTAAAACCAGCCACTCCACCAAAATACAAATATCCATTCCTGGAATTTAAAACAGACGACTCAAAAAATTCACTGCCCTGTAAGCCATCATAAATATAATAATTTTTAATAGCAAAATTTTGCGTGTTAATGCAAGATAATCCATGATTCGTTGCAACCCAGCATTCTGTTTCAGCTTGGTTAAAAGTGAGGGAATAGATTTGTAAATTTGATAGCCCAGCAATTACATCTAAATACGTTTTTTTACCATGGGTATGCAAAATAACTATTCCTTTTCCGGCTGTGCCTACCCAAATATTTCCGTTTGAGGCTATTTTGCTCGAAGAAACCATGGGTTCCTTTTTATCTGTGCTCAAGGGAATTAAAGTAAAACTATTTTTTCTTATATTAAATACATATAAGCCTTTGCTAGTTGATACCAATAATTCGTTTGTATTTTTAAAACTAATACTTCTGATGTTGTTGGATCCTAAATTGGTGTTTGAAATACTATAATGTGCAAGTGTTTGTTTTGTTTTAGCATCATACAGAAATAATCCGTCTGAGCCTCCCATCCAATAGAGATTTTGACCAACAGGTAATATATGCTTTATATCACTTTCAAAGTTTTTTATTTCGTTTTTAGTACTTAAAAAAGTAGTTTTTTCTCTTTGGTGGTCGTACTCAAATAAACCTTCTGGCGTACCAATTAAAAAAGTATTTTGATTGGCTGTTTTACTTACCATGCAATTGCCTATCAAACCAGTTTTAATCCATTTTTTTACCTGGCTAGTCTTTGGGTCGAACACACCCAAGCCACCTATTGTATTTTGAAATAATATATCTCCTGAATTTGTTTCTGCAAAGGATAAGATTTCTTTGCACTTAGACATATTGGTGCTTTGTAAATAAGAAACCACCGGAAATAAATAGCGGTTAGGATGATGTAAATTTAAGCCGCCAATTTCTGTGCCTACCCAAAAATTGTTGGTATTATCTACCAACATACAACTTACAAAGTTTTGTGAAAGGGAGAAGAACTCTTCTTCATTATGATCCAAGTAATTCCAACTACCGTTCTCTGATATGGCGAGTAATCCTTTTCTTGTGCCAACATAATAGTAGTTTTTATATTTTGTAAATCCAGAACTTTTGCTTATTTTATCTATTTCAAAAGACTTTTTTATGTGTATATTTTTGAATGTTATCACTCCCAAATAGCATTCATTATCTGCTTCCAACCAGGCTATTTCTTTATTTTTATTTACCCAAAAATGCAGGATTAATGAGGAAGGTTTGTAGTTTAATGGAATACTTTTATCAATAAAAGGATAGTAGGTGTGTAATCCTTCTGCATTGCTATAAATTGCTTTCCCAGTTTCAATATGATGCAGATCTGTTACAGGTGAGCCTGGATGAATGTTTGTAAACAATTGGCTGCTCAAATCCATTTTCCATAAGCCATTTTCTGCTGCAATTAATAGGCAATTTCTTAAGGCAATTATTTTATGCGGTTTAATAATTGAATGCACTGTGAAAGGTGTGTTCTCAACATCCAAAGTATTTTTTTCAACGGTATATATTCGCTTTTTGCTTAAGGCAAAAATTTGAGATGTATTACTGCTAATTGAAAGGATGGATGATTCTTCTATGTTTCCATCTAACTCAATTACTTTTTCAAATTCATTGCCATCGTACCTGAGTAATCCAAAATAGGTTCCAACCCAGAGGTAATGATTGGGCCCTTGGTGCAAGGATAATACATTGATTTGGTCTAAGCCTTTTTGTTCATTAATATGTTCAAAGCTCAGTTTCTGCGCAAAATTTACTTGCGTAAAAAAAACAAATAAAATAATTAAGAGTACTTTTGTGCGCAAGGGTATAAATTTTTACTAAAATAATTATTTAATTATAAATGTCGTACTATATTTTGTGCAAAGTTACTTGTGATTCAGATTTAACAGATATGCTAATTGCTGAGTTGGCAGAAATAAATTTTGAAGGTTTTATGGAAAATGAAGCTGGCTTTGAGGCTTATCTGCCCGAGTCAGATTTTGTGAATCAGGCATTAGATGAGATTCTGGATAGGTATCATATTGCTAAAAGTGCTATTGAGATTTCTAGGGTAGCCCAACAAAATTGGAATGCAGCGTGGGAGTCTAGTTTTGAGCCGGTTTGTATTGGTCAACACTTGCGCATTCGGGCCCCTTTTCATGAGCCAAATCCTTCTTTTCCAATAGAGCTCATTATACAACCTAAAACATCTTTTGGAACGGGTCATCATGAAACCACTTTTAGCATTATGAAATTAATGTTAGGTATGAATCTAAGCAATGCCAAGGTTTTTGATTATGGCAGTGGAACAGGAATTTTAGCAATTTTAGCCGCAAAATTAGGCGCAATAGATATTGTTGCAAATGACATTGATTCCTGGGCTGCAGAAAATATATTAGAAAACTTAGCTTTCAATCATACCCAGCCTATTCAATTTATTGAGGGTGATTTAAGTCTTGTTCCAAAGCAAGAATTTGAGGTGATTTTGGCCAACATTAATCGCAATATTTTAATGGATAGTTTTGCCTCTCTTTTTCCAATGTTAGGTGCAGGGGGTAACTTATTAATTTCTGGGTTCTATGTAACAGATTTGCCCGATTTACAGCAAGAGGCAGAAAAGAATGGATTTATTTACAAAGAAAGTACACAGCAAAACAATTGGTGTGCTGCCCTTTTTACAAAATAAAAAATGGAGCTGTATTGAATCATAAGCTCCATTTTTTATTTACCTGTTCATTTTCTTGTTACGCAGGTTTAATATTTTCTAGCATTTCTTTAGTCATTGAATCTAAATCAAAGGCGGGCTTCCACCCCCAATGATTTCTTGCTTCGGTGTCGTCAATGCTTTGTGGCCAACTATCTGCAATGGCTTGTCTAAAATCTGGCTGATAGCTAATGGTAAATGATGGAATATGTTTTCTAATGCTTGCTGCAATTTCTTCTGGGTTAAAAGAAATACCACCTAAATTGTAACTGCTTCTAATTTTTACTTGTTCGGCTGGTGCCTCCATCAATTCTATGGTAGCTCTAATGGCATCTGGCATATACATCATTGGTAGCGCTGTTTCTGCACTCAAGAAACATTGGTATGTTTTGTTTTTTAAGGCTTCATGGTAAATATGCACGGCATAATCTGTGGTTCCTCCACCAGGCGCACTCTTCCAACCTATTAAACCTGGGTAACGAATACTGCGCACATCAACCCCATGCTTTTGATGATAATACTCACAATAGCGCTCGCCTGCTTGTTTGCTTATTCCATAAATCGTATTTGGTTCCATCACCGTATATTGAGGGGTATTAACTCTTGGGGTGCTTGGTCCAAATACGGCAATAGAACTAGGCCAGTAAATTTTATTAATGATTCCCTCTTTGGCTAAATCTAATACATGAAATAACCCATTCATGTTTAAGTCCCATGCAAATTTTGGATTTTTTTCTGCAGTTGCGCTCAACAAGGCTGCTAATAAATACACTTGAGTGATGTTATATTTTTTTACAATCTCATATAGTTTGGTTTGATCCAAAATATCCAATGACTCAAAAGGTTCAATTTGATGATCTAGTTTACGTACATCGCTGCAGATCACATTTTCTGAACCATATAATTTTCTTAAATTTTCGGCTAACTCTAGCCCAATTTGGCCGTTTGAGCCAATAATTAATATTCTTTCCGTAGACATATGTTTTTTTGAATGCGTCGAAATTATCAAAATCTTTTCTTATTTGTTAGTTCTTTTCTTAAAATATGCACCTAAGCCGCCCGTAAAAGGTTTTACTAAGCTATCTTCTTTACTTAGCTTTTCTTGTTTACCAAGGTCTAAGCCCAATTTTTCTATCCGATATTGAAAAGGTTTAGACCAGCCACCATCATACATAAAAGCACCTTTACTGTGTCTTACGAGTTCTACTTGGTTAATTAATTCTTTAGTGTGTATATGACATTTCATTAAATAATGATAGCCCAATACGCCATTCCCAGTTAATAAAATAATAGACATAAAAATACCAATTAGGTAAGACTTTTTATGTTGAATCAGGAATAAAAGAAGCACAATGGGAATCAGCCAGAATTGAGGAACATAGCGCATAACCCATGATTCTGGATTTATGAAAATACTGAATAAAATGATCACAATAAAACCTATTCCTAGGTATCTTTTTTTTGGTTCGAACCCAAGGAAAACCCAAATTCCTAGTGGGATTAAAAAAAGTAATACTTCTGGTAAAAATGGGCCAAATCCTGCTAGGTTGCTATTACCAAAGCTGTATGATTCAAAAGAAATTGGACTAAATAATTTTTTAATAGTGCTAGATTTTGGTTGAATTGCCCAATCTGGTTGTGCATATAAGCTGGCCAAAAATTTTTCAAATCTGTTCATTTGAATAAAGTTGGCGGGGTAATTATGCGCTACATTAAATACAGATTGCGTTCCTGTATTGAGTGGATAAAATGGATGAGCTTTTTCTATAGTATTGCTTATAAATGGATTGTAGCCTAACAAAAAAAAGCTAGCAAATACCCAAACCATCCCTATAAGCGCTATCTTTTTAAATGGGTATTCCAGAAATTTGTATGCATAGCATAAAAATACGCCTGTAAATAGAATGGCATAGGCGGTTCCATTGTACTTTGTATTGGCTAATAAAGCAAAAGCAAGCAGTGCGAGTATGCCATTCAATGGATTGCCTTTTGAAATTTCCTGTATGGAAAAGATTATCCCAATGCACAGGAGCGCAGCTAATTGTCCATCTGCATAATGATTTCCGAAGTTTAGTAATATAATAGGATTGGTAGCTGTAAGTAAGCCAATTAGAAAGCTTGAAAAGTAGTTTAAGCGAAATATTTCTTTACAAGTATGTGTGCTTAATAAAAATAAGCTGATAGATAAAATTTGGGTACTCGCTTTGCCTAGCTCTGCTTCTCCACTAAATGCCAATAAGTTGGCTCCAAAAAGCCAAGATCCTTTTGGAAAGTGAGCTAAATATTGAAATGAAAAAGATGTTTCAGTTTCTTGTAGTTTACTGTAAATAGGATTCCATCCCTTGTTTAATAAATGGATGGCATCTAGGTGATACCAATTTCCATCAAATGAACAATCTAATATCGTGTTTGCATACCACAAGCAGGCATAAATGATGAGTGAAAACACAAGTAAGAAAAAACCATTGTTCTTTAAATCAGAAACTAAAAAATATTTTCTTTGAATTAAAAACCACAGGATTAAAAAACAGATGTTGCTGCCTAGGAATTGGAACCAGCTAAATGTTGATCCCATTAACAAGGTAATTTGAGGAAAAATTACCATGCATGCGTACCAAATAAAAAGCATACAGCCAATAATATAAAGGCGTTGAGCGAGGTTCATTCTGTTTTTGTTTCCCAATACTACAAAAAAACATCAAGAATTCGCAACTATTCATTAAAATTGCGCTTCTTACAGAAAAATGGGTAAACAAATATTAATTACTGGTGGAGCAGGCTTTGTGGGTTCAACCCTAGCAATTGGATTAAAAAATCGCTATCCAGCCTATCATATTATAACGCTAGACAACCTGCGAAGACGCGGTTCTGAGCTTAATTTGCCGCGCTTAAAGGAAGCAGGGGTTGAGTTTATTCATGGAGATATTCGAAATCAAGAAGATTTAGCTGCTTTTACTCAATTAGATTTTATTATTGATGCATCTGCAGATCCGAGTGTGCTTTCTGGAATAGATTCTCCTGTGATGCCGCTTATTCAAGCCAATTTAAATGGCACAGTTCATTGTCTAGAATTGGCTCAAAAAACAGGAGCTGCCTTTATTTTTCTATCCACTAGTAGAATTTATCCAATAAAAAATCTTGAATCTGCGTTGTTTGAGGAATTAGAAACTCGATTTATTTGGAAAGATGAGCAAAGCATAAACGGAATTTCTTCCAGAGGTGTTACCGAAGAATTTTCGCTTACTGGTAGCAGAAGTTTTTATGGAAGTACCAAGTTGGCTTCAGAACTTCTCATTACAGAATATAATGAGCTTAAAAATGTACCAAGTATTATTAATCGCTGCGGCGTAATAAGTGGTCCTTGGCAAATGGGTAAGATTGATCAAGGGGTTTTGGTACTTTGGTTGGCTAGGCATTATTTTAAAAATAACTTGTCTTATATAGGATATGGTGGAACAGGGAAGCAAATGCGTGATGTTTTGCACGCAGATGACTTATTAGATTTGATAGATCATCAAATTCATCACCTAGCGATGTATAGTGGTAAAACCATGAATGTAGGCGGTGGTTTAGATTGTAGTTTTAGTTTGCAAGAACTAACAGCACTCTGTCAAGAGGTAAGCGGAAACAAAATTACGATGAATGCCATTACAGAAAACAGGGCTGCCGATATCAGAATTTATGTAAGTGATTGTAGCTATCTAACACAGGTAAACAAGGGTGCGTGGAAACCTAAAAAAACCATGAAAGATTTGGTAGCAGATACCTTTGAGTGGATGCGAGCCAATGAGAATAATTTGAAAAATATTTTAAATTAATTGAATGAATATTGCAGTTGTAACAGGAAGCAGCGGATTAATTGGAGGAGAATCGGTTGAATTTTTTACTAAAAAGTTTGATTTAGTAGTTGGAATAGACAATAACCTGCGTTCCTATTTTTTTGGTGCAGATGGATCAACCATTTGGAATAAAAATCGATTGGAAGAAAAGTATCCTAATTTTAAATCTTACGATATTGATATTAGAGATTATGCTTCTTTAGAGAAGGTGTTTCTTGAATTTGGTTCAGACATAAAACTCATTGTGCATGCAGCTGCACAACCCAGTCATGATTGGGCTGCTAAGGAGCCACTGACAGATTTTGGCGTAAATGCAACAGGTACTTTAAACTTGTTAGAGTTAACACGTTTGCACAGTGCAGAAGCGGTATTTATTTTCACTTCTACCAATAAAGTTTACGGCGATACACCCAATTATTTACCGCTTATTGAACTAGAAAAGCGATGGGAAATTGCAGAAGACCATGCGTTTTTTAAGCATGGTATTGATGAATCTATGAGCATAGACCAAACCAAACACAGTGTGTTTGGGGCTAGCAAGGTAGCAGCAGATATTATGGTACAAGAGTATGGTAAATATTTTGGCATGAAAACTGGCGTGTTCAGAGGTGGTTGCCTAACGGGTCCTAACCACAGTGGTGCGCAATTACATGGCTTTTTGGCTTACCTCATGAAGTGTGCCATTAGCGGGACTCATTATACCATATTTGGCTACCAAGGTAAACAAGTGCGTGATAACATCCACAGTGCAGATTTGGTAAATATGTTTTGGCATTTTTACCAAAATCCGAAAGCTGGAGAAGTTTACAATGCAGGTGGTGGTCGTTTTGCCAATTGTAGTATGTTAGAAGCAATAGATTGGTGCGAGAAAATAAGTGGAAAAAAAATGAGCTACAGCTATAGCGAAACCAATAGAATTGGTGATCATATTTGGTATGTAAGTGACGTAAATAAGTTTAAAGCACATTACCCAACTTGGAATTGGCAATATGATTTAGAGGCCACCTTAGTTGAGATGCATGATAAAATGAATGAGCGCATGATCGTTAAAGATTGCTAATTCCAATGAAATTAAGTGTTGTAATTCCTGCCTATAATGAAGCTGATGGCATCACAGATACGCTTCAAAAGATTTATACAAAACTGTTAGCAGAAAATATTACGCATGAAATATTGGTAGTAAACGATAATTCTAAAGATGCCACCTTAGCTGTTTTAACCCAGCTGCAAACAGAGATAAACACTTTAGTGGTGCATACCAATGCGGGTCCAAATGGTTTTGGATATGCCATTAGGTACGGTTTAGAACGCTTTAATGGGGATTGTGTTGCCATCGTAATGGCAGACTTGAGTGATTCTCCGGATGATTTAGTGGCCTTTTATAAAAAAATGCAGGAAGGCTATGATTGTGTGTTTGGCACCCGTTGGAGTATGGGAGGCAAGGTTTATGATTATCCTCGTCATAAATTGTTTTTAAACAGATTTTTTAACACCATTGTTCGCATCTTATTTGGAATTAAATACAATGATGTAACCAATGCCTTTAAATTATACAGACGCGAAACCATTGATGGGGTAAAGCCTTTTTTATCGCCTCACTTTAACCTTACTGTAGAAATTCCGCTAAAGGCGATTATTCGTGGATATTCGTATGCTGTGTTGCCCAACAGTTGGACCAATAGAAAACATGGTGTTTCTAACTTAAAGATTAGGGAAATGGGAAGCAGGTATTTTTTTATCTTGCTTTATTGCTTGATAGAAAAATTCTTTTCGCGCGGCGATTTTAAAAAGCAGTGGTAGTTGATGTAAAACCATCTGTTACATCTTGAGTTCTTAAATGAGTTCCCGGAACCATGTAATAAGTGCTTGGAAATTGATCCCAACAAATTCCCTC
>CANHDN010000010.1 GCA_947459415.1 Bacteroidota bacterium | reverse complement strand
GCTTTTGTGGCTCCAACAATAGGAACCACTGATTGGTTCCTTTGCATGGTCCATTTTAGGGCAACTTGAGCAGGTGTGCATTCAATTGCTTCGGCAACCGCTATCACTTTTTGGGCAATTAAAGTACTGCGTTCATTTAACCTTTTAGAATTTTGCGGCAATCTTCCTTGTTCACCTCTCAGGTATTTTCCACTTAAAGCACCTCCAGCCAATGGGGCCCAAGGTGTAAGCGTTAAGTTCAAAGCCTTGGCAACTGGCAGCAAATCACGCTCAGCCGTTCTGTTAATTAAACTATATTCAACTTGTAGTCCAGCAAAACGGTTCCAACCACGCAATTCTGCAATGGTATTTGCCTGTGCAACGCGCCATGCTGGCGTATCGCTAATACCAATATAATGAACCAATCCACGAGAAATTAAATCATTCATGGCCAACAAAACTTCTTCGGGATGGGTGGTAAAGTCCCAGATATGGAGCCACAACACATCTATGTAATCTGTTTTCAAGCGTTGTAAACTTTCTTGAACAGAACGCATCATATTCTTTCTATGATTACCCGCATAGTTTGGGTCGCCATTTCTATCTTTCAACGAATATTTGGTAGCCACTACGTAATGGTCGCGGTCTGAACCAATAAATTCTCCTAAAAATTTCTCTGAAGTGCCTTGTGTGTATATATTGGCAGTATCTAAAAAATTACCTCCAGCATTGGAATATGCCTCAAAAACAGCCTTGCTGCCTTCAAAATCTGCACCCCAACCGTTCTCTGTTCCAAAACCCATGGTTCCTAAACAAAGTTCAGAAACGCGCAATCCTGTATGACCGAATAATTGATATTTCATATGTATTCAACTAAAAACGCTAACATAATGTTTTAACTCCACTTCCAACTCTTAACTCTTAACTCTTAACTCATACCTCTTAACTCATACCTCATAACTCAAAACTCATGCCTCATAACTCAAAACTAATGCCTACTTCCGTCTTGGCTTAAACCTTTGTTTAGGTTCAGACCTGCGAGTATTTGGTGCATAAACGGGTGCACCACCCAGAAAAATAGGCAAAGAAAGTTTGGGCACTTCCTTTTCTATCAGCGCTTCAATAGCATGAAAGCGCCTTTGATCTTTTTCATTGATGAAAGTGATTGCAGTACCTTTAGATTCAGCGCGGGCAGTTCTACCGATGCGGTGCACATAATCTTCAGGATCTGGCGGCACATCAAAATTCACTACCAAATCTATTCCGTCTACATCTATGCCACGAGATAAAATATCTGTTCCAATGAGCACTTGCAGCTTTCTACTCCTAAACTCATTCATCAAATCTTCGCGTTCTTTTTGTTCAAGGTCTGAATGGAAAGATTTGGCTTTTAAACCAATTCGTTTTAACTCAAATTGAAGACTTTTCACGCGTTCTTTTGTACCTGCAAATATGATGACACTCTGGTAGGAATTGGCTTTAAAAATTTCGCTTAGCAAAGGAATTTTTTGGGCATCATAGGTAAGGTAAGCCTGTTGTAAAATACCTTCTGCAGGTTTAGAAATTGCAATGCTGATTTCTTCGGGCTTGTCTAAAATTTTAGAAGCAAGGGTTCTAATTTTAGGAGGCATGGTAGCCGAAAACAAAATAGTTTGTCTATTCTTTGGCAAATAAGAAATGATCTTTAAAATATCATCATAGAACCCCATGTCTAGCATTCTATCTGCCTCATCTAGTATAAAGTGTTCTAGCTTATCTAGCTTAATATCTCCAGAAGCTAACTGAGATATTAACCTACCTGGTGTGGCAATAATAATATCTGCTCCAGCCTTGAGTGCTTTTTTTTGCTGATCCCAAATGGCACCATCTCCACCCCCATAAATGGCAATAGAACTCACAGGAACATAATAACTAAATCCTTGAACTTGCTGATCTATTTGCACAGCAAGTTCTCTGGTTGGAGCCAAAATTAATGTATTTAAATGGCTATGATTTGAGCTAATTATTTTGTCTATAATGGGGAGCACATAGGCTGCTGTTTTACCAGTTCCAGTCTGAGCACAAGCAATTAAATCTTTATGTGCTAAAATAACTGGTATAGCCAATTCTTGAATAGGTGTGGGCTTATTAAACCCCATGGCATCTAAGCCATCCATGAGGTCATAGTCAAATTGAAAATCGTCGAATGTCAAATTATTTTTTTCTGCAATATAATGCAAATTGTTGGCCCTAAGTTGAATTATGCTTACTTTCTGTGAATAAACCTACTTTCAACCAATTGCCATGATAAATAGCCTGCCACTAAAACCATCAATACAATTCCAAATAAGAGTAAAAATGGATTGTATCTCTCAAATAAGCCCAAGCTCACCAAACATTGTATGAACGGAAAATGAAGGATATAAATTCCATAAGAAACATCCCCATATTTGCCAAAATTATTTAAAAAAGAAAAACCAAATGCAAAACAGGCAATTAAGATGGCCATAGCCATTGGCCTCAAAATTTCTAGACCAGCCCTATACTCTACTACAAATACCAAGCAGGCAAGCAAGCCCCATGCAACTCGGTTTTTTTTTATAACATCTAAGTACTGAAACAAAATAATTCCGGCTGTAAAATATGTTAAATAACCAGGTAACTGATGCTGCAAGGTATTCAATAATGAAGCCTTTGCTGGCCAAACAGGTATCAATTGAGGCAAGGTATATTGGTATATCAAGCCAAACAGGTATAAACCTACTAAATAATAGAACTTGTTAGAAATCCTTTTTAAGCCCAATAAAATCAAAGGTAATACTAAATAAAATCCAACTTCTACTTTGATAGTCCATAATGCTCCATTTACTGCACAATACGCATTATCTATAAAAACGCCAGGCAAACAAGGCTGAATAAAATTCACGAAAAGCAGGTTTGAAACTAAGTAGGTATAAAGTTGCGTATTCAAAAAATAATCAGTTATATTCAGCTGAGAAAAAAAGGAAAGTACCAACACAGACAATATAATGACTAAAAAATAGGCTGGCAACAAACGCCTGGCTCTTTTCTCAAAATAAGAGGAGATAGAAGAAGAACGCATATAAGAGGCTGATATTAAACAGCCACTGATCACAAAAAAACCAGTTACTGAAATATGAGTATCAAAAAAAGGTTTTAAAAATTGCAAATTAGGTGCCAGTGACAAATCAATGACATGCGAAAAAACAACAATCAATGCAAAAGCAAATCTTAAAAAATCGAAGTTGTTTTTACCCATAAACCTTGCTTAGTCTATTGTAGCAATAACCTTTAGTTCAATTGCTATCGGTGTTGGCAAGCAGTTTATTTCTAGGGTAGTTCTGCAAGGAGGGTCAATGGCAAAATATTCTGCCCAAAGTTTATTATAGGTTGGAAAATCGTCTTTCATATTGGTTAAAAACACCGTAACATCTACCATATTTCCCCAGCTACTTCCTGCATCTTCCAAAATATTTTTAATATTATTAAAAACAGAACGAACTTGTTTTTCTATATCGTAACTCACCATATTACCTGCTTCATCTAAGGTAACACCAGGTATTACTTTGGTACCTTTTTCACGCGGACCTACACCCGATAAAAATAATAAATTTCCCACACGACGTGCATGCGGATAATGCCCAACTGGTTCTGGTGCTTTTTCTGAATGTATGCTCATAATTTAATGAATAGAATCGGGTCGAAAATAACTAAAAAAACGGTACTGAAATAATTTTATCAAAGGCTTCAACACAAGCGTGTACCACTTTGGTTGCAGTCCATTAATTTGCCATGCTTTTCTATCTTCCATGTTTGCCTTTATCCTATTGAGTAAAGATCGATTACTGGCTCCACCGGTACGCATTTTTACAAAAAATTTAGGAAGGTATTGTAAGCTAATTTTATTTTTAAAGATGAGTCGTAACATCAGTTCATAGTCGGCAGCACTTTTTAAGGTAGTATTAAATGAACCAAAGTTTTGATATACACTTCGCTTTGCAAAAAAGGCAGGATGTGGGGGCATCCAACCTTCAAAAAAACTATTTTCTTTATAATCACCAGAATCCCACAGCCTAATAATCTTATTGATATTATTACTTTTCACATAATACAAATTAGAATAAACGGCATCACAATTTGTCTTTTCAAATGCCTCTACCACCTGCGACAATACAAAGGGATGTGCATAAAAATCATCACTATGTAACAAAGCAATAATATCTCCGGTAGCCATTTCAATGCCTTTGTTTAAGGCAAAGTAAACCCCTTCATCTGGCTCAGAAATAAACTTATGAATGCGAGACCCATATGATTTTACAATTTCTACCGTGCCATCTTTAGAACCACCATCTACGATAATATATTCTATGTCAACATTTTTTTGGGTCAATACAGACTCTATGGCATCTGTAACAAAAGCCTTATTAGAAAAAACCGCTGTAATTACAGAAACCCTCATGATACCAAACGCTTATTAATGGTGGTTCTTACCGTATCAAAAAACCAACCATATTTATTAAAATACCTAAAGGCAGAAACAATATGATACTTTAGCAATTTTAAATTTTTGTATGAGCCTTTCTCATATTGATGAATAATTGAAACTTCAGGGAAATACATCGTTTGAAATTGCATATTAATACGCCTACTCAAATCTGTATCTTCTAAATACATAAAAAACTGTTCATCAAATAAACCTACAATTTTTAACACCTCTACCCTCAGCAACATGAAGCAACCCGAGAGATTGGGAACCTCCATTTGAGCTCCATAATTCTTGTGCTTCAACTCATATTGGTTTAGCCTAGCTTGCAGTTTATTTTTCAAAAAATTAGGAATGAACCTTCGCATTATTAAATCAAATGGGGTAGGAAAAAGCTTACATAAATATTGAATTTCGCCATTTCCATATAGCACTTTTGGCATCAACAAACCAATGTTTGGGTGAGAATCCAAAAATTCAAGCATTTCATTTAATGCAGAGACCTCAAAAATAATATCTGGATTTAATACAAGGTGGTATTGGGTTTGATTTAAAATTTTTTTGATGGCCAAATTATGAGCCTTGCCATAACCCAAATTATCCCCATTAAAAACATAAACCAACTTATCATGCACGGGTAAACTGAGACTTAGCTTATCTTTGGGCGAATTATCTATAATAAAGAAAGTATGGGTTTGCTTAAAGTTTAATGCGGTCTGAACCAATTGGCTAATTAGCTCATAACTGTGATTGTACACAACTAAAGAAAAACTGATGTTTGCAAGGGACCCTATCAAAATCTCTTTATTTTTTAAAGCTTTTCAAATACGCCATATACACAATAGGAAGCCAACTTCTTACTTATAAAATCTGATTTAAAGAAAGTAGGTGTATATAAAAACTTAACAGTTTTAAACCCATTCAGACTAAGTAAATGATCCATTTCTGCCTCGTCATAAAACTTCTTGTGATCTGGATCCATGGTATACCCCTTCTTACCCGGAACACCAATAAGCAATTTACCACCTACTTTTAATACTCTTTTAGCCTCTTGAAGGGTTATTTCTGGTTCAACTAGATGTTCGAGCACATTATCTAAAATTGCCGCATCGCAGGAATTATTACTGATAGGGAAAATATTATTTTCAATGATATGGGCTTCAAAACCTAGTTGTTTACAATAATTAACATTGAATGAATTGATATCTATTCCAATGCTATTTTTATTTACGCTCAAATAATCTCCAATACCACAACCAATATCTAGCACTTTACCTGTTAAATGTTTACTTAAATAAGGATAAACTATTTTAGTTCTGTATAAAAGTGCTTTATTACTTCTAGTTTTTAGGTAATTAAAATAATCTTCGTTGCTCATGAGTTAATTTGTAAAATACGATAATACAAAAAAAAGTGATTTGATACTATTCAGTAACTAAACTTGAATAGCAATTTTGATATTGATTTACCATATCTGTAATAGAAAAATAAGCTCCCAATTTATTATTTACCACTGGCTCCTCCCTGATTAATTTGCTTAACTCAAATTCATTTCGAGGGCTGAAAAATCTGGCCTGATGTGAAGAATTGAAAAAAATCTCTTGATGTGGCGGCAAATTGCTAACCAAACAAGTTAACCCACACATGGCAGCTTCTAATACAGACAAGCCTTGACCTTCAGAAACTGATGCAGAAATTAAGAAGTCTGCCATTTTATAATACTCTGCCACATTTGAAACCTGGCCCAAAAATCTGACCTGTGGGTTAGCAATCTGTTTACATTCATCCAAAAGAGGACCTTTTCCTAATACAATTAATAAGGCATCGGGTAGCTTTGCATTTACAAATGCCCTGATAACCATAACAGGATCTTTACGTGGTATTAAATCACCTGCAATTACAAACACCCTTGCATGAACAGAAATTCCCATTTGTTCTCTTAAGAGGATTACCTCAGAAGATTTAGCCTTGTAAAACAAATCAGTAGGAACCGCATTTGGAATTACATTCATTTCACCCAAATGATGATACATATCTTTCAAATAATAAGAAACAACTGTTCTTGCATTAGCACGTTTAAAACTGCTTAATTCTCTATTTGCAAAATAGGTGCCTAAAAATTTTCCATAAATTACTGAATGATTATTATGCAAATCACCATGAACGGTAACCACTCTTTTATAATTTGATAAAAATTTTCCTGCTAAAAAACTACCTCTAAAACTATGGGTATGTATCATGTCTGGACCTATTCGCTTCACTTCTTGTTTTAATTTTGCACCAATATGTAACAAAGATTGTAGTCTGGTAGCCCTCAAAGTATGCAACACAACACCTAATGCTGCAAATTCTGTCCACATAGAGTTTTTAGGCTCAGGCGATAAGGTTAAAATATGAATCTCAAATAGATCTTTATTTATAAATTTTGCCAAATAATAGATAACATTTGAAAGCCCAGAACGCTCAAGTGTAGAATTTATAATTAAGACCTTAATCATTTATTTTATCAATCAACCAGTTTACCGGCACTAAATAGTAAGAACAAATTAAAGTAATTCTCTTATTTTTACCAATTGAATATACATAAACATACAATATTTAATATTTATGCTAGAAAAAATCATTCAAATTCTTAAAAACCTACACCAATTAGCTTATAGAAGCAAAGAGTTGGCAAAAAAAATGGACGAAACTAAAATACTCCAAGCAAAACTTTTATCTCATCATAATTTTTCTAATAAAGATACTATTTTAAAAAATTTAGCTGTAGCAGAGTTTAGCGTTTTTTCGCAATGGGGAGATGATGGCATCATAGATTTTTTGACCCAATATTTAGATTTTGAACATGAAAGTTTTTTAGAATTTGGCGTGGAGAATTATGAAGAATCAAACACACGCTACCTATTAATCAGTAGAAACTGGAAAGGCTTTGTGATTGATGGATCAATAGATCATATAAATGCAATTAAGAAAAGTGATTTATATTGGAAACATGAATTAACAGCGGCCTGTCATTTTATTACAAAAGAAAACATCAATCAAATTATTCAAGAAAATGAATTTGCGAATAAAATTGGACTGTTACATATAGATATTGATGGAAACGATTACCATATTTGGAAGGCCATACAAATTATATCTCCTACCCTAGTTATCATGGAATATAACAGTATTTTTGGTTCAGAAAAACCTTACACCATTCCTTATCAAGCCAATTTTGAAAGAAACAAAGCACATTATAGTCAGCTTTATGGCGGCTCATCATTACGCTCCTTATGCGATTTAGCAGATGAAAAAGGATACTACTTTATTGGCAGTAATTCTGCCGGAAACAATGCCTATTTTGTAAAACAAGGAAAGGAAAAGGATTTAAAAATTCATACTTGTCAAAGTGGATATATTAGATCAAAATTCAGAGAAAGTAGGGATAAAAATGGCCAACTAAATTACCTGGCTGGCAGCAATAGATTAGCATTGTTAAAGGGCATGCCTGTGCTCAATACACAGACAAATCAATTAGAAAGCATTTAATGCAAGGCAACTAAAGGTTAATTAGCTCACAAAGCCCTTCTTAAGCAAAAATTGCAATAAGGATTTACTAATGAAAATGGGCGTAAAACTCAATAAAAGCGCCACAAAAAGGGTTGTTTTCTGTGGATATGCATAAACACGTTTATCATAAAAAAACGATTTTGCTAAAGCTAATCTTCCTAATTTTATGTTTGCCATTACACTTACAAATAAGTGCTTTGCAATAAAAGCATGAAAATCTTTTTGATAATTATTAAAAATAGGTTCAGATTTAAATACCTTAACAAACTCCTTAATTACAGGAAGTTCAACAGAAAATACCTCTAAATTATTGGACCTATTTGAGGCCTTTAAATGATAAGTTGACCCAACATAATCTGTAAAATATATTTTATTTCTCAAAAATATTTTCATCCAAAACAAGGTGTCCTCCCCGTTTTTTAACTCATTGCTAAAACCACCAATTTTCTGAAAAACATCCTTATGCATGCATACAGAATTCATATTTACAGGCATATCTCCATGATTGTAGTCATGAAAAAAGCATGGTTTATTATAAATCTGATGATCATAATGCGAATTATTTCTTTCACATTTTCTCTCTCTGCCTTTAGCATCAACTATTTTATAATTATTTGCAAAAACAAGTATTTCTGTATGCTTACTAATAGCATGATTAAAATTTAACAATTGGTCTTTTTCCCAGGTATCATCTGCATCTAAAAAACAAATCCAATGATACTTAGCCAAACTCACACCCCTATTTCTGGCATATGAAACGCCCTGATTTTTCTCTTCAACAACAACAATTCTAGGCTCATCCATTTTTTGAACAATAGCCAAGCCATCATCACTAGAATTATTATCAACCACAATAATCTCATACCTATCAAAAGATTGTCTCATCAAAGACCTAATCGCATCTTCGATATGATTTGCTTTATTATATAATGGAATTACGATTGAAAACATGGCGACTAAATCCTTCTATTTATTTTCGGTATTTTAAGTTTCTATATATATTGAACCAATATGATTGTTTTTTTAAAACAAAAAATAATTGAATTCTAATTCGCTTAAAAAACCAGTTAAATTGCAATAATAGCAACTGAATGTTGGTTCCTATTAATTTCAAAATTCGCACATCCTCCTCATGCATTTTTTTAAAATTTAATGGATTAGAAGAAAGTCCGGTTTCATTGTAATGTGCAAAAACAGTATTTACATAATAAAAACAGCTTGAGCCAAAAGCATGATATAATTTTGTAAGCCAAAAGGCATCTGATTTTATTTTAAATTCATCGGTCTCAAAAAAACCTATCTCATCGAAACAATTCACCTTACAAATCATTGATTGATGATTTAAATGTAAAATTCCAAACTTTAAATTTCTAGAAATTTTTTGGTTAAATCTTTTTAAATAATTGATAGATTCTGCCTCTACGAAGGTGTTGCCGTATATTACTCTAACTTCTCCAAGCAACTTAAATGAAAAAATCTCTTTCAAAACATTTGGGTTATCTGGAAATCTATCACCCATATTCATAAACCAAATCCACTCACCCTTTGCCAACTTCACCCCTTTATTCATTGCATCATATGGCCCAGCATCTTTCTCACTAACGAGCAAATTTATTTTACTCCCATATTTTCTAATCATTTCTAAGGTCCCATCTGTAGATACATTATCAATGATAATATACTCTAAATTAGGGTAATCTTGATTTAATACACTATCAATAGTAGCAGCAGCAACAGGAGCAGAATTATATGAAACAGATACTACTGTTACCTTGGGATATGATGGTGTATTTTTTATCATCTTAAAACAAACCTATTACCTGTAAAATTAATTAAGACCTTTCTTATTGCCAGCAATTGACGTTTGAATAATGGCATGCAATGCCTGAGAAAACTCATTTACATCTGTCTCTTGTTGCTGCTTAAGCTGCCACAGACTCAATTTCTCTAAGCCAATAACTTCAAACAATTTCTTAGCCAAACTACTTGGATTTCCTGCCTCAAAGAACAAACAATTTGCACGTTTTATTTCCTGATTTACAGGAATATCACTTAATACAACATTTACCCCAATGGCTAAAGCTTCATATACAGCTCCTCCCCCCGGACCACCTTCAAATAGTGTAGGTTGAACCAAACTTATTGCGCCTTTCATAATTCGTAATTGTAGTGCTTTACTGATATAGCCTAAGAAATGAACCTTATCTTCAAGAGATAATTTCCTAACTAGTTCCTGTATTGTATCAACATAGCCGGGTGCTCGATAATCATGCATTTCACCTGTACAAATTAAATGAACATCACTTAACCCATATTCCTTGTGAAACATAGATAGCGCTTCTATGGCAGTTTTATGATCTTTGTGTTGCCAAAATTGATTAGAAATCAGAAAATATTTTTTTGGTAAATTATCTGGCAGAAGCACATCATCAAAATCGATGCTTTCATCTTTATATAATGGACAAAATGGAAGGGAAATAATCTGCGCATGTTTACCTGGAAAAAACTTTTCAGCATCATTTTTAACTGCATTTGCGTTCACCATGATCACCCTTGCCTCATCTTGCATATTGCAAAACAAGGTGTCTCTCAATTGTATTTCTTTAGGTGAGAAGAAATGAGGGTAATATTTATGCTGAAAATCATATAAATAACCAACCCAAGATACTTTAAACCCTTCACCCAAAGAATGAAAACATGGAAGTAATACCTCAACACCACGACTTAATGCCTCTCTTTCTAAATTCTTCAAACTAAAATCATAAGTAACAAATTGCACCTTACAATCTTTTCCTAAAATCAGCTTTGCCCCTTCCACATCCAAAGGTTTAGGTAATTGTAAACTATATTTTTGATACCCAAGAATAATATTAATAACTCGCTTTAAAAATACCTTAAACAAGTTAGCATAGGATATTTTTTTCTCAGGAATAAACACAAAAACCTCAATAGGTGTATGTTTGTTTATGTGGTTCAGACCTTTTAGAACAATTCTTAAAAAGTCTATCCCACCTGCCCATTCAATAAAAATATCAGCATTTATACCTACACGCATTACTTAATTTTTTTGGCGGGTATACCCACATAAGTTCCAGGTTCTGTAATAGATTTAGTGACTAAACTACCTGCGCCAATAATTACATCATTGCAAATACTTATTCGCTCAATAATTTTAGCATTTGTGCCAAGAAAGACATTTTCTCCCAATATTACATTTCCAGAAATATTGCATCCTGGAGAAATGGTACAGAAATTACCAATTTGCGTATCATGTGCAATGGTTGAATTTATATTAACGTGAACAAAATCACCAATAGTGACATCTGTTGTTAACACAGTGCCAGCGCACAGAATACTACCCGTTCCAAGCTTAACTCTATCTTGTCTCTCATCATAAAATACACTAGGATGAATTAAAACAGGATAATGGATAGGTGAAAAGTCCTTAAACTTATCCCAGATTTTTCTTCTAATTACCGGACTCCCAATGGCAATATAAGCTTCAACGCTAACTGAATTTTTAATCATGGGTAAAAAATCGCTTTCTGTAATGATGGGAACCCCATGAATACCTGAATCATTAGGCTCATTTCCTATGTAATAATCTAAGCGATGATGAGCACCTTTTTGCTTAGAAATTTCATACAAAAACCAATCCACTTCTTTGGCTTGCCCTGCAGAACCAAATATTACCTTCATGGTTTAAATTTTAAAATGGTATCACAAATAAATTTCACTTGGTCTTCAGTCAACCCGGGAAAACTTGGTAAGTTAATCCCTCTCCAACCTAGGTCTTCAGCCACTGGAATATGTTGAAAATTCTTGTTATACATGGGCATCGTATGCACAGGATAAAACAATGGCCTTGTTTCAATTCCGGCTTCTGCCAGGTGGCTGCGCAATGGATCTCTTAGTTTAGAATCTGGAACTAAAACAGAAAACATCCAGTAAGTATGCAAAGACTCATGAGCTTGTTCATGAAAAGTCAAAAAAGAATTGTCTAGGTATTTTTTATACCATGCAACTACCTGAAGTTTTTTATCTATAAAAACCTGAACTTGCTCAAACTGGGCTAGACCAATTGCTGCACAGATATTAGTCATGCGGTAATTATACCCAATTACATCATGCCAGTACTGCCTATGTTTTGCTAATCCTTGTCCTTTAAAATGATTGATTCTCTCATGCAAGGTTTCATTGTTAGATAATACCATACCCCCTTCTCCCGTAGTTATGGTTTTGTTACCAAAAAAACTAAAAGTTGATATATCTCCAAATGACCCAACTTTCCTGTTTTTATAAGTTGAACCAATTGCCTCTGCACAATCTTCTATCAAAAACAAATGATGCGCATTACATAATTGAGATAATGCATCCATATCGCATGGGTGACCATATAAATGAACAGCCAAAATCGCTTTTGTTTTAGCGGTAATTTTTTTGGCAACATCTGCCGGATCCATTTGCCAAGTATTGGGGAGGCTGTCTACAAATACCGGCGTTGCTCCTACATAAGCAATTGCATTAACCGAAGCAATATAAGTGAGAGTAGGAACTATGACCTCATCACCTTCTCCAATTCCAAGTGCCAACATAGCCAAATGTATGGCCACTGTACCATTGGAGACTGCCGAACCAAATTTACAGCCAATATAACTAGAAAATTCATGTTCAAACTTACTTATAAAACTGCCTTTAGAGGAAATCCATGTTGAATCTATGCACTCATTCACATATTTTTTTTCGTTTCCAGACAAGGAAGGTTGGTAAATTGGGATGCTAATTTCCATTCATTAAAATTTTAAAAGAATTTTAAACAATTGGCAACTTAATACTTTTCATTATTTTAACCAAACACCTTTAGCTTTCTTAGAAATGATCAAATAATACTGAATTGGCCCCAAAAATAAACCTAGTGACAAACACACAATATTTGCCACAAGCACTCCATCAGCTTCAAAATAAGGAAGCTTGCAAAAATATATAGACAAAGGAATACTAATAATACCTAAAAAAACAGCCCCAATCAATTGGACCCTAATTTTACCAATACCATTTAAAAAATAGGAGAAAATATTATTGAATGTAACTACACTGGCAAAGATCGCATAATAAAAAACTAAGCGAGATGATGCTTTAAAATTAGCACCTAACCAATACATGCAAATAGGTTCAAAAAACCAATACATGGTCCAAATTAACACCAAAAATAAAAACCAAATCAACAACAACCTCTTAATAGTTATTTGGACCCAAGCAATGTCATTTTTATAATACGCCTCTGTAAAACCAGCCCAGAACGGTCCTAGAACAATAATAAAGGCCATCATGGGTATTGAATAATACTTATTAACCACACTCAATTCCGCTACCTGCTCTGGACCAAACAATTGAGCAACTATAATATTATTAGCAGTAAACATGAGTACAAAGGCAATTTGAATGAAAAAAAACTGAATTCCTTTACCGAATAAACTCCGAGTAAGGCTAAAATCAATATTTCGCCATGCCGGCGCAAATGCTTTTAGTGAACCAAAATTAAAATAATAAAAACTAGCTAGAAGTAATAAAAATATTGGAGTGATACTGCTGGTTATGGCAACCAATAATAATGAAGGCAATTGAAGCCTAATTAAAAAAAACAAAAAACAAATAACTACGATATTAGTTAACAACTCTATAACCGTACTTGCAGAATATTGCTGATTGGAGGCTAAGGCAGTATTTAGGATAGACAATGCTAATTTAAAGGCAAAGGATATAAAAACAAATTGAATAATAATAGCAAAATCTGGTATGCTATGAAATTCAAAATTTAAAATTTGGCCCCAGTTTAAAAAAGGATTTATTAATTCAAATACTAAGATAAAGAACAAACTAGAAAGAATTATAATAGCATAAGTTGTGCTCAAAAACTTATTGGCTTTATCCATTTCATTTTGGGCTATGGCTTGTGTAAATAAATTTTTAAACCCATTACTTAGTCCAATATCTAAGAAATACAACCAAGCTAAGATAGAAGATAAAGTCTGCCAAATTCCGAATTCCTCCTTGCTGAGCAATTGAAGCATCATTGGAACCATCAGTATTCCGATAAAAGCTATGCCCCCTTTTGTAAAAAATGAAAGAAAAACATTTTTAAACATTAAATGACTTCGACCAAAATTATCAGAGCTGAATATTGTTTTTAATTTACGATACATGCTCATCATCTCCATTATTATCTGGCAATATTAACATTTCTGAAACTGTAAAATACTTTGCATCGATGTAAAAAAAAACGAAAAAACTAATGGCATAATACACTGTATTAGGCTGCAAAGCAATATGAATAAAAATAGCCCAAAAAAGCATATTAACCTTAGCTAAACTAGACCTTATAAAACTCAAATAATATATATAAAAAAGCACTAAGGATAATACCCCATATTGCACAATTAAAAACAAAAAACCAATATGTGGTTCATGCACAGTGGTAAAATTCTCCCATCTGGAAGCAAAATTTAACATGCCAGGTCCTATTAAAAAGTAATTTTCAGATAAAAATAAAATACCCGCATAAATTGATTGCTCTCGATCTAAATTACTTTGACTTGCTTTATTATCTGTAGAACTCAAAATCCTACCCACAGAAGAATGAGGATTTTGGTTTGCATAATCCAAAATTTGTTGATTAAAAAGCAAACTCAAAACAACTATTAAACCACAAAAAATAATTACATATTTGAGATTTCGAACACTTAAATTTTCAAATAAAAGGTATCCTAAAAACAATAAAATTAGCAATAAACCTTGCCTAGAGCCACTGATATCGTTCAAATACGCAACTATAAAAAATAATCCAAGTAAGGCTAGTAATTTCTTAACTTGAAAAGAGCTTTGATTTTCTTTAAAATAAATTAAATAATAGATAATTAAACTACATGCATAAGAATTGGAATCAATTAAACTTCCCGCAATCCTGCCAACCGTTCTTTTCTCAACATTTTCAGACAACATAAATGTCCATAAATAAGGTTGATAATATTCAAACAAACCCTGCAAAATCAATACAAAAATAGACCAGATTGCTAACTTTTTTATCCAATTCAAAAGCTGCTCTTTTTCTGCAAATAATAGATAGGTCCAAGTGAAATAAAAGGCATATAAAAGTATTCTAATTGTATCGTTTATTCTGATAGCACTTTCATTAAAAAAATAATCTATCGTAAATAAAAATAATGAAAAGAAAATAGAAAAAAAAGTAAACCAATTTAACAATAACTGAGTAGATTTTACTGAATTCCAATTCGCAAATGTGTAGTAAATTGATATAAGAAGACTGATACTTATTACCAATACATTTGGAATTCGAGTTAAGCCTGATAATAGGTATAAATTATTCAAAAGCACCAAACCTATTCCAAAATTAAAAGCTTTTTCGATCTGCTTCATATTGGATATTATCGGTCGAAAGATTTCTTATTTAATGGCCAAAGGCTTTTGATATAAAATAAACTGAGCAGGCCAATTCCCAAAAATAAAAACCCAAATCCTGCTAATAAACTATATACAACCTTAGATTTAAACTTAGCCTCTAAGGGCAACATAGGCTCATCAACCACCTGAAAAACAGGACGCTCTTGGTCCAAATTAAATTTAGCGACTTCTTTATTTTTAATTACTTCTGCATAAAATAAATTGAGAATCTCAAGTTTTCTTCTTAACCTGTTTTCTCCAACTTTGCCAATAAATTTATTTACCTGAAAGTTATTATCTATGGTATATGCCATTTGATCTTCTATTTCTTGTAAAGCAAGCTTTAATGAATCTTCTCTGGCACTAATGAGGTCAAAATTATTCTGAAGTGATTTAATAGCAACCATCGAATAAAAATTAGATAATTCATTATAGATAGATTTAACAAAGTCTTTTGAAAATAGCTCATCCGTGTATTCAAAACTGACAAACATCATCCCACTACTTTGTGAACCAACCAAACTAGATACTTTCTTTTTATAAGAATCAACCACATATTTTTTTGAAAGTAATACAATCTGAATAAGCTGATCCATAGCCATATTTTCAAGCTTACTCATTTGGTTAATCTCCTTTGAATGAAAAGATTGAAATTTACTTAAAACCGTATCATTCTCCCAGGAACTTTTCAAATTCCGCAAGTAAATCAGTCTATCTCCTAAGGTCTCTCCTTGATCATTTTTTGACAATAAGGCGCCACCTATGATTCTTTTGGTGTAGGCTAAATAAAACACCCTGTCTTCGGAAACATTTAATCCTGAACTTTGACCCAAACCTAACTGACCTGCCAAGGCACTTAATCCACCCATATTTGAAGACTTAGCATCATTTAGCATAAAAACTAATTTGGCTTCATAGGTAGGTTTTTTAACAATTGCATAGCTGAGCCCAATGAAAAATCCTAATAAAACAAAAGCAACAATAATTCTATACTTTCCAAGTAAAAATGCGGTATAATCTTTAATGAAAGCTAACAATTGTTCTTTGTGTATTGATTGATGTTGCATTAATATCCCCCTTCTTTAAAAATCATAAAATTAGCACTAATCTGTCTTTAAAATTTAATTACCGTAGATAATATAAAAATCATACTCGTTAAACTAGTGGCAATGGTAACCATTTCTATGGCAGATATTTTCTTCTTCTCATCTTTTAAAGGAATCACAATCTCTGCACCTGGCTTAACTTTTGGATAAATCTTAAAAAACAAAAAGTTCTTCGTATCCTTCGCTGTTCCATTGGCATACACAATATAAGAACGCTTTTTTAAAGCCTTGGAGCTAAAACCACCTGCCATAGAAACATACTTTTTAAAACTACTTCCACCTTCATACCTCAATCTTACCGGATATAATACTTGCCCACTTACCAATACGGTTTGTTTTAAAAATGGAATTTCTAATACATCGCCATCTCGCACATACAAATCTTCTTTAGAACCGGGTCTTTTTAAAATCTTTTCTAGGTCTATTCCCACAATATCTGCCTCTCTGTTCATTTCCTTATCTATTTCTTCACCCACCTTTAGCGTATCCTTGCTCAGTTTTTTTAGGGCATCTAACTTATTTTGCTTAATAATCAGATCTTGTAGGCTATTCCCTTTTTTTCGAATTAAAATAGCTCCACCCGCAAAACCATTTGCTGTGAGCCCTCCTGCACGTTTAATAATATCAGAAATACGTTCATTTCCTTTTTCTATCACATACTTTCCCGGAAATATTATTTCCCCATTAAGTTCCACCTGAATTTGAGGTTTGTATCCAGGAACCGAAAAGATGGTAACAATATCAAATGGTTTTAATTCATAATCATAATTTGGGTCAGACTTAAGTTCTTTATTGATTGAAATAATCTGAACCTTAGCAATATCACTATTAGCCTTAGATTTATCTACATCAAAAGAACGCTGAGCAACCTGAATATTAGTCAAGGAAGCTGCCTCCTTTAAACCACCTGCCATCATAATAAGGTCTTCAATTTTCATTTTTGAAGCATACGGATAAATGCCAGGCTTTAAAACATTTCCATTGATGGTTAAGTTTAAATTTTCACGCATTTCTAAGGTAGATGAAATGGTAATTTTGTCTTCACGCTTTAATTCAAAATCATTCGAACCAGCCATCAATTCTTTTAAATTGACAGCGATCATCTCTAAAGAATTATCCTCCTTGGTGCGTAACACGGTTGCCCTTGTTAAAAAAGCATCTGCTTTTAAACCCTCTGCATTGGAAATTAAAGTTTTTAAACTAGGGTTATCTGTAATACTAAAATAACCAGGTCTAAAAACGGCGCCTTCAATTTGCACCCTATTTTCGAATCGGTTTAAAATGGTATCTACCATATAAACATCACCATTGGCAGGAAAAAATAACGAAAATTTCTCTTGAGTTACCTCAGAAACACTTTTCATGCTTCCTGTATTTCTGATCACCTTTATTCTTTTGGTATACGCCTGTGGCTTAAATCCTCCGGCATATTTAAGCAAATGACCAAGATGCTCTTTAGGTAATAATTCAAAAAAACCATCACGTTTAACAAAACCACTTAATTCTACACGTACATCGTATGGTTCAATTTTTATCACATCCTGATCTTTTAATGCAATATTACCTTTAGAATTTCCATTTATTAAAAAATCATAGACGTCTACCTTAGCAATTACCCTATTGCCACGAATCACCTTAATATTTCTAAAAGACCCATTCATATTTGGCCCCCCAGACACATACAAGGCATTAAAAACAGACGCTAAAGACGGCAATGAATAGGTGCCTGGCAATACTGCTTCTCCTAAAATGGTAACTTGAATATTCCTAATATTACCCAAGTTTACAGAGACAGAGGTCTCGCCTGTATTAATCCTTGGATAAATTTTTACTAATTGGTTGCGAATCTTTTGCTGTGCTTGTTCAATATTCAGTCCTGCTACTTGTATGGGACCAAAATTTGGAACCCGAATATGCCCCTCCGGACTTACCACTAATTTAAAACTTTGTTCGGAGAATCCAAAAATATCTATGAGTAACTCATCTTCCGGACCAATCTGATAGTTTAATGGGGTAGCCATTTTTAAATTAGGCTCGAAACTTAATCTTGGATTATTAAATAATTCTGAACCAAATATTTTAGGTAATAAGGCAGCAAATGGGTTTTCACTGGCAAACAAAGGCTCATTAGTTTTTTGAACGCTTCTTTTTACATTGTTATTTGATGGTTCAATGGTCTTTTCTGGCCCCTTGCTCACACCTAATTTTTCTAACCTAAGTGTTAATTTCTCAATTTCACTTTCAGGCAAGCCTCTTTCTCTCAGCGAAGCATCTAAATCAGCCAAGCTAGCACCTTGTGCTAAAAATTTATCTTTAAAGGTAATAATTTGTTGATCGCTTAGTTCATCAACCTTAACATTTGCTAGATTTTCTTGTGGATTTTTAGCACCTTGAGCAAACAACTCAGTTTGGCCAGCAGCTAAAAACAAAACCAAAACCAAGCATTGCACATGGTACACAATCTTAATATTCCTGATTTTCAATAGAGACAAGTTCATGAATTAATTTTATTTGAATTGGGCAAATTAAGCTTTTCAATAAAATTTTCCTCAATTTTCTCTTAAAGGAGCAACTTTTGAGTGTTTTTTGCACACTTCACTTATATTCGTGGCGCTTCAAAAAAAGGTAAAAATAAAATTGGAGCAGTCCCTTTAACAATGATAAATAAATTTAAAAGAATTTTATACATCTTATTGCTGAGTTTCTATGGAAGTCTTTCTATGGCACAAACCGGTGAAATCAGAGGCTTTGTTTTTGATAAAGAAACAGGTGAGCCCATGATTTTTACGAATGTGGTTATCAAAGAATTGATGATTGGAAAAAATACAGATGAGAATGGATTTTACTCGCTTTCGAAAGTAAAACCAGGGAATTATACCCTCATGAGTTTTGGTTTAGGCTACGATTCTAGCTTTGCAAAAATTACGGTTAAAGCAGGCGGAATAGTTAGCCAAAATCTATTTTTGAAGGCTAAAAAATTTGAATTAAATACCGTTGAGATCAAGGCAGACAAACAAAAGCAAAAAGAAAATGTAAATATTTCTGCAAATACCATTACCCAGAAAGAATTAAAACAACTACCAACTTTTGGTGGCGAGCCAGATTTGGTTCAGTACTTGCAGGTCTTACCGGGTGTTAATTTTAGTGGAGACCAAGGAGGTCAATTGTATGTTCGTGGTGGGCCACCTGTCATGAACAAAGTAATGCTCGATGGAATGATTATTTATAATCCATTTCATAGTATTGGTTTATTTTCAGTTTTTGATGCAGACATTATCAGAAACGCAGAAGTGAGTTCAGGTGGATTTAATGCACAATACGGAGGTAGAATTAGCGGAATTATAGATGTGAGCACGCGCGAAGGTGACAAGAAAAAATTCTCCGGCAAAATTGCGGGAAACCCAATGAGTTCAAAGATATTATTAGAAGGACCTCTTAGAAAATTTACCGAAGATGGGGGCAGCTCTTCCTACATTTTGTCTTATAAAAGTTCATACTTAAATAGAACCGGTCCAATACTGTATAGCTATGCTGATAAAGTAAATGGCTTGCCTTATTCTTTTAATGATATATATGCCAAGTTTTCGAATGTATCTTCAAACGGAAGTAGGTTAAATCTATTTGGGTTTCATTTCGATGATAAAACTCAGTTTACCAATAACCAATACACCTGGACATCTAACGGTTTTGGCGGAAATTTATTAATCATTCCGGATGGCTCAAACACATTGATTAATGCGAATATGGGATATTCAAATTATCAAATGAATCAAAAAACGCTAGATAACTTACCAAGGGAAAGTTTTATTAGTAGCTTCAATACCAGTATAAATTTCACTAATTTTATAGGAAAGGATGATGTTAAATATGGATTTGAAGCGGTTGGTTTTGGCACCCAATTTCAATACACAAATGGAGTTGGCCGCTTGTTAAAACAAGACGATTATGCAACAGAAATTCATGGTTTTTTTAAATACAGGAAAGTTTGGAATCGTTTTATCATTGAACCAGGTATTAGGGCAGTATACTACTCTTCACTCACAGAAGGAAGTTTTGAACCTCGTCTTGGTTTAAAATACAATGTAAATAGCAATATTCGAGTTAAATTAGCTGCAGGAACCTACTCTCAGAATTTAATGGCCGCAGTAAGTGACCAAGACGTTGTAAATTTATTCTATGGTTTTTTATCTAGCCCAGATGAGGTAAACAGCGAAACGCGCCGTCAAACAGCAGAACATTTAGTAATTGGTACAGAAATAGATCTAGGTAAAAACATTGAAATAAACATAGAGGGATTTATTAAAAACTTTTCTCAAATTACCAATATAAACCGCGATAAAATTTATGACAACTCAGCAGATAATTTAAATAAACCATATTACCTGCGTGGAGATGTTATTAAAGAAACTGGAAAAGCCTATGGAGCAGATGCGCGCTTAAAATATGAATTTAAAAACTTCTACTTATGGGCTGTTTACTCCTTAACTTTTGTAACCAGAAATGACGGAAGAAGAGATTATACACCTCATTTTGATAGAAGACATAATGTAAATTTAGTATTTACCTATGCCTGGGGAGATAAAAAAAGCTGGAGTTTAAATACCCGCTGGAACTTTGGTTCAGGATTTCCATTTACGCAAACCCAAGGTTTTTTTGCTAACCTAGATTTTAGCAACGGAGTAAGTACCGATATTAAAAACCAAAATGGCAATTTGGGAATACATTATACAGATGTTAATACAGGTAGACTGCCTTATTTCCATCGTTTAGACGCATCTATTTCTAAGAAAATTTACTTTGAAAAAAGCAGAACATTGAGCATTATCGCTTCTGCTACCAATGTTTACAACAGAGAAAACATCTTCTTTTTTGATCGTTTAAACTACAGAAGAACCAATCAATTACCAATTATGCCAACCTTAGGGTTTAACTATACTTTCTAAGCGATTGGCTCGAACCGATCGCTTATAAAATACAAATCCTCCCTTAGCACCAATCTTTGTTAAATTAGGATGTACATGATCCTTCGTGTTATTTACATGCAAAGAAAAATAAACATCTTTATCTATTTCTCCATGCAATAGCCAATCAATCTGTTTGGCGCTGTCGTTAGTATGAGCTTTAGTTTTTCCATAGAAATATTGAGCATAACTTTTATACCCCAATGTTTCAATATATACATCTTTCTCTTGTAGGCTTTCAAAAAACTCAATGGCTGGAGCCTGACTATATTGCTCTACACGAGGGGCTAGAGCAGCTAATAAACAAGGAATTAATACAGAGTGAAATAATAAAAAGCCTCGCAAACTTAAGTAGATACTCCCTCTAAAAAACTGAACAAAAACATAAATCAGTGCAAGTAATAAAGATAAGCCCAAACTAAATTCCCAACCTTGCCAAGCACCAGTTACTTGCAGAGACGCAATCGCAAAATCATCCTGTATATATGGAATAAGAAAACGCTTTATTTGATCTATGAAAGTAATTGTAATTAACAAAAATGCTAGTAACCCGCCGACCAATATAAATAGTACCGTTTGATACTTTTTCCAAGCAATAGATTTACTTTGTAATTGAAACAAAAAATGGGCAGCTAAAAAGCTGAGAGGCAAATAACATAAGGAACTATAATGTACAATTTTTGTCTCTACAATAGAGAACAAAATAAGTACTACCCAAAATACCAAACGCATAAAGAATAGGAGTTGCGCTTGCGGTGATTTTTCTTGAGGACTTATTTTGCCCAATAAATTTGGAAAGGCAATAATAGAGGCCGGAAAACAACCCAATAAGAGCACTAAGGGGTGATACCAAAATGGTTGGCCATGTCCGGCAACAGGATTCAAAAATAAATCTACTTGATAAGCGATAAAGGCAAGTAAAAAACCTGGCCCATTTTCTATGGTCTCTATACCAAACCACATGGCACTTACCAAAAAGGCACTCAGAGCAGCATACAGTAAATGTTGTATTTTAAAAAAAAGCTTTGCTTTTTGAAAAGCCCAATATACCATAAAACAAAGTAAAATAATGACAACCGCAACCGGACCTTTAGTAATAATTGCTAAACCCAAAAATAATCCAAGAAGCCAAGCATGTGAGGGTTTCTGGCTCAAACTATACAAAAACAATTGATACAAAGATAGTATAATAAATAAATTATATAAAGGATCAATAATACCTGTTTTAAAATATAAATGAGGGGTTAATGAACCTGTAGTTAGCAATACCCATAACCAAGCAAAGCGCTCATTATACCATCTTTTAGCCACAGAAAATATAAAGACTAAAGTAATCACTCCAACCAGTGCATTAGGAAACCTAGCAGCAAACTCTGTGATACCAAAAATTTGCATGCTTGCCGCTTGTAACCAAAAAAACAAAGGTGGCTTTTCAGTAAAGGCACTAAAATTAATTTGCACCTGCTGGTAATTTCCAGTTAAGAGCATTTCACGGGCAGACTCAGCAAAATTTACCTCATCCCAATCAAATAAATGGACTGCTCCCAGAAATGGAACAAACAAGAAACAAGCCCACATCACTAAAATTAAATAGGGGTAATTATCTATAATCTTTCTCATGCCTTAAGCCTTCTAAAAATAAAATCTAGTTTGCCGGTTTGAAACCAAAAAGTATAAATAAGAAATGCGGTACTAAATCCAATAAAAGCACCTACTGTGGTGTCAATTAAAAAGTGTTGCAATAAATACATTCTTGTAAAACCTGTAAAAAAAGCTAACACTATCCAAACCAGACGATTTAAAACTGTACTTGAAAAAAAATACAAGGTTCCAAAAAAAGCAAAGGCAGAAGTAGTGTGACCGCTCGGAAAGCTAAAATTATAACTTAGCTCTGAACCCGGTGCAACATAATAGGTAAATTGTTTACTTGCTTCTAAATACCAAAGTGGACGATGATATTGAGGAAAAATAAAATGCTTAAGTGATTGTGTTATGACAGCACTAAGCAAATAGGTTACTAATAAAACCAAAGCCATTCTAGGATTGAAAAAAAATAAAATCAAACAAATTGACACAACAAACCACCCATCTCCTAAAAATGTGCCATACAAACAAATAGCATCTAATAAAGGCTGATGATGACTATTGATCCATAAGACGATGTCTAATTGATGAGCAAAAAGCTGCACTAAAATAAGTGGGATTAACAAACTGATGCCTGTTGCGTATCTAATGTAATTTTGTTTCTGCATGAATACCGCAATATTAATTCAATTTGAGCCTTTTCCCAAGCCATCTCAAAGTGTCTATTTAGTTAATCATACTAAATAGGCAGCTGCTAATATGGGGATAAAAGCCTTAGCAATAAGCTAGCACAAGCCATTAATTTTGATAGCAGTTGTACCAGATTCATGCAAAATAAAAATAAAAATAAAATCTACCCTCTCTGTAGGCAAGGATTAACACAAAACTTATTTCAGTTTTTAGGAAAGTTATTGGCAATTTGCTTGCTATTTTTTCAAAACTCAAATAACCTGCACGCGCAACAAACAGCCATTTTTACAGATGAGGTAAAATTCTACAACAAGGGCTTGTCTTTGTATGATAAAGAGAAATTTGCAGCAGCTCAAAAACACTTTGATTGGTATGCAAGAATTGGATCAGACCCAATAAACAAAATAAATGCCGAATACTATGCTGCTGTTTGTGCCATGGAATTATTTAATAATGATGCCCTACCAAGGCTTAGCAGCATTTTAAAAAAATACCCAGCCAATCCAACTTCGAAATTGGCATTATTTCAAATTGGCAAATTTCATTACAGAAATAAGAATAATACCTTAAGCGTTGCTTCATTAGATTTGGTTCAGACAAAATATTTAAGTGGCACAGACTTAAAAGAATTTTATTTCATATACGGCTATTCCCTTTTTAAAGTTGAAAGATTTGAAGATTCTAAAAAGGCCTTTAAGCCCATCAAAGATGAAAGTAGCAAGTATTATGATGCTTCAAATTATTACTATGGTTATGTGTGTTATAAAAACAATGATTATGATGAGGCGCTCATCCATTTTAATCGGGTGAAATATCACAAAACTTTTGGCCCACTTGCTGCTGTATATGTAGCTCAGGTATATTTTGCAAGAAAACAATATCAAGATGTAATTAATTTTTGTGATAGTATAACCAAGCCAGAAATTGCAAATGATGTAGCAGGTTTAATTGGCCAATCTCACTATCAATTAAAAAATTATGCTGCCGCCATTCCACATTTAGAAAAATTCATGAAGGCGGCGCCCATTATGCCAAGCGACAATGATTATTATATGTTAGCAGAGGCTTATGCACAAACCCAAGCCTACGAAAAAGCCATTCAGCAATTTTTAAAAATTGACACTAAAAATGATACGCTGCAGAAATACGTTCAATATCAAATGGCAAATTGCTACTTAGAATCTGGCAACAAAACTGCTGCTCGGGCTGCCTTTGAAAATTGTTACCAAGCAGATAGTAATAGCCTGTTGGCAGAAGCTTCACTATTTTTCTCTGCCAAATTATCAGACGAACTAAACTTGCAATCTCAGGCCACTAATAGGTATGTAAAATTAATAGATAGATATAGCGATGGCCCATTTACTGAAGAAGCAAGAAGTAATTTAGGAAACATCTTATTAAATGGGAAAAACTATAAAGAGGCAATTCGAATATTAAGTGCGATAAAAAAACCCAATACTGCAGATTTAACAAACTTACAAAGGGTAACTTATTATAGGGCAGAAGAACTATATCTGAACAACAATTTCGCAGATGCTGAAGAATTTTTTAAAAAAGCGGCAGAGGCTAATTATGATTTAAAAATGAGTGGGCTTGCTAATTTCTGGCTCTCTGAATTAGCCTACAAAGAACAAAATTACAAACAATCCATCGAGTATATTTTACTTTTTCAAGAGACTAAAGAAGTGCGAAGCAGTAAATTTTACAAGCATTCTTTTTATAACCTTGGATACAATTACTTAAAGTTAGCTAATTATGCTAAGGCGGTTGAAGCATTTGCTAACTATGAAAAAAGGGATATTCCTGTCCAAAACATTGAAGTTTATACAGACGCGGTGTTGCGCATGGCTGATTGTTATTTTGCAGATAAAAATTATACCAATTCTTTAACTTATTACGACCTTATGATTCAAAAAGATTTAAAAGGTGCAGATTATGCCCTTTTTCAAAAAGCATTGATATTAGGTCTTTTAAACAAGAACGCTGAAAAAGTAAGTACCCTTAAACTCTTAGAAAAAAACTATGCTCATTCAACCTATATAGATGATGCAGTTTTTGAAATTGCAGATAATTATTTAAAAAATGAAGAGTATCAGGAGGCGGCAATTGCCTTTGAAAACCTAATCGTTAAATACCCTAGATCTGTTTTTTTAAGACAAGCCATTTTAAATAAGGCTTTGGCCTTATTTAACTTAAAACAAGATGATCCTGCATTAGAAGAAATTAAAAAGCTAATAACCAATTATCCAAGTAGCGAGGAAGCAAAAGAGGCTCTGCCAATGGTTCAAACAATTTTTGTAAACCAGGGTAAAGGAGAAGAATACTTAAACTTTATTAAGGTATTACCCAATATCGTTATCTCTGCATCTACCCAAGATTCTTTAAGTTATGAATCTGCTTTTATCTTGTACCAAAAAGAAAATTACGAAAAAGCATCCAAAGGTTTTGGTAATTATATTCAGCGATTCCCCGGAGGGTATTTTATATTAAAAGCAAACTATTTCAAAGCTGAGTCTGATTATAAACTCAAAAAATACGATGATGCATTGCTTCATTATGAATATGTTGCCAATGCGCTTAGAAATGAATATTCTGAGCGTTGCACAAGACAAAGCGCAGTATTACTCAATCTAAGAAAAAACTATGAAAAAGCATTCGATTATTTTGCTGCTTTAGAACGAATTGCCAGCAATAGAGACAACCTTCAACTGGCCCTATTAGGACAAATGAGAACCTGTTCATTTTTAGGAAAAAGAGATTCTGCAGCACAAGCTAGTTTTAGATATTTAGGATCTGCCATTGCCCAAAAAGAAGGAAGTATAGAAGCGCATGCGTTTATAGGCAGATACTATATGGCACAACAAAATTATGATTCGGCACTTATATCCTATCAATATGTTTTAAAAGAAAATAAAGGTTTGTTAGGAGCTGAAGCCAAATACCACGTGGCGTTGGTTCAAGCAGAAAAAAAGGATTACAAAGCAGCTCAAAAAACCATTTTTGAACTGAATGATAAATTTAGTTCGTTTGAATTTTGGGTGGCTAAAGGTTTTTTATTACTAGCAGAAACTTACATCCAACAAAAAGATTATTTCCAAGCTAAAGCTACTTTACAAAGCTTAATAGAAAACTATGATGGGAAAGAGGTAATAGACCAATGCAAGGCTAAATTAATAGAGATTGAAAAATTAGAGCAAGAACAAAAATCAAGCTCACAAAAACTTATCGAACAAAGGATTAAACAAAGTGAAAAATAAGCGAATGAAAACTTTAACTTTTCAACACATACTATTGGGGCTAACAGCTTTGTTAATCACCATTACAGCAAGGGCGCAAGGCAATGATAGTTTAATTAAGGATAATCAAATAGACGTAATTAAAAACTTTAAGCCTGTTTTATCTGATGCGATCAAAATTCCGGTAAATCCAAATCCAGAAATACCTGCTTATGTAAAACCAGTATTTACCTACCGCGTTCCAAGCCAAACACATATTGTTGAACCTACCATATACACCATTAAACCTTTGAGTTTAGGAACCATGTTATTACCAAAACTAAAAGGCAATTATGTAAAAGCTGGATTTGGAAATTACTTTATGCCCATGGGTGAGGTATACCTGAATACAGTTCGAAACAAAGATTATCAGGCAGGTGTTTTTGTAAAACACCTCTCTGGAAATGGAGACCAGAATTATAATAATTTCTCTCAAAATACCATCCATGGGTATGTTAACAAATTTAGCAGCAAAGGCACATTAGGAACAGAATGGTATTATCACAGGAATGTAGTGAACCTATATGGATCTCCGAACGATAAACTGAGTTTACCTGCAGACCCAAAACTGGCATATCATTTAATTGACGGTAAAACAAACTTTCAAAACCACGCCAAAGACAGTAAAGATTTAAGTTATAAAATTGAGGCAAACTACTACCATTTTAATAGAGAAAATGCATTTAATGAAAATGATTTTCAAGCTAAAGCGCGTATTGCACAATTAAATGCAAATATTCCTTTTGAATTACAAACAAGCTTTAGATTAAACAATAATAAGCTCACCCAATTAGATGGATCTACAAATAATTACCAGCGTCTTTTCTTTGATTTAAATCCTCAGTTATTCATGATTGGGGCAGATTATTACCTACAAGGTGGATTTAATTCTACCATAAGTAGCGATTCTGCAGGTGGCAAATTCCACTTCTTTCCAAAAGCAGAAGGTGGTTACGCCATTGTGCCTAAAAAATTAATTGTGTATGCAGGTTTAACTGGCGGCCTAGCCCCAAACACCTTCAGAAACATTATTGGCTTGAACCCATTTATCACAGAGTTACCCTTGAGAAACACCATTCACAAAATTGAAATTTATGGCGGAGTAAAAGGAGAGATTGGCCCCCAAACTAGCTTTTATTTAAATAGTTCTTCAACCTCAATAGAAAACTTAGTTACCTTTACAACCCTTGCCAAAAATGCCGCACAGGTGCTATTATTTGATGAAGGTAATGCCAAAAGAACTTCATTAGCTCTTGGAATCCAGCATCAAATGGGAGACAAATTAAGGTTGGGCATGCATACTCAATTTCACTCGTATGCTACCAGTAAAATTTCGAAAGCCTTCTCATTGCCGCAACTAGAAAGTAAAATTAATTTGGGTTATAACATAGGAGAAAAGTTTCTCATCAATATAGATCTATTTTATTGGGGTGAGCGCAGTGGAGCAATTCTTACAGAAAACCCAGATCAAACAAGAAACATCGTTACACAAAAATTAGATCCGTTTGTAGATTTAAACCTGAGTATAGACTACAGATACAGTAAAAACCTGTCAGCTTTTATTCACTGTAATAACATAGCAAATGGCCGCTATAATAGGTTTATCAATTACCCGGTTTATGGCATTAATATCATTGGTGGATTTACCTTTACTTTTTAAATAAACAACATGAGTACTTTTAAAATAAATGGCGGCAAGCAACTCAAAGGAGAATTGATTCCGCAGGGCGCTAAAAATGAAGCATTACAAATTTTGTCTGCTGTTTTATTAACACCCGAAGAAGTGGAAATTTCTAATATCCCAGACATCCGAGATGTAATGAAATTGATAGAACTTCTAGGAGATTTAGGGGTTGAGGTTAATAAAATAAATGCAGACACCTATACATTTAAAGCTAAAAATGTAAATTTAGACTATTTATTGAGTGATGAATTTAAACAAAAAGGCGCCAGTTTACGAGGATCAATCATGATTATTGGCCCACTGTTATCACGCTTTGGTGTGGCTTATATTCCAGAACCAGGTGGAGACAAAATTGGGAGGCGCCCAGTAGATACTCATTTAAGAGGCTTTGAAAGTTTAGGTGCAAAATTTGAACATCTACCGCATGAAAGATTCTATAAAATTGATGGAAAAGAACTCAAGGGAACCTACATGTTATTAGATGAAGCTTCTGTAACTGGAACTGCAAATATTTTAATGGCTGCTTGTTTGGCAAAAGGAAAAACCAGTATTTACAATGCTGCTAGCGAACCTTATATACAACAATTATGTAAGATGTTGAATAATATGGGCGCAAAAATTACTGGAGTAGGTTCAAACTTATTGCACATAGAAGGTGTAAGCGCCTTAGGTGGATGCAAGCACAGAATGTTACCAGATATGATTGAAATAGGCAGTTTCATTGGATTAGCAGCTGTAACTAACTCTGATATTACCATAAAAAATTGCGCCGTTCCAAGCTTGGGAATCATTCCAAAAGTTTTTCAACGAATGGGTATTCAAATGGAAATAATAGGCGATGATATTCATATCCCACAGCAAGATTCCTATAAAATTGAAACCCTAATTGATGGTTCAATTTTAACCATTAAAGATGGAATTTGGCCAGCCTTTACGCCAGATTTAATTTCTATTGCATTAGTTACAGCCACTCAGGCAAAAGGCAGTGTTCTCATTCATCAATGGATGTTCGAAAGCAGGTTATTTTTTGTAGACAACTTAATAGATATGGGGGCAAAAATCATCCTATGCGACCCACACAGGGCTGTAGTGATAGGATCAAACCGTGAAACAAAATTACGCGGAATAACGATGTCATCTCCAGATATTAGAGCGGGTGTTTCTATGCTCATTGCGGCATTGGCCGCTCAAGGAACAAGCACCATCAACAATATTGAACAAATAGACCGTGGTTATCAATTTATAGATAAGCGTTTACAAGCCATTGGGGCAGATATTACGCGTATGTCATGAGGCTATTAAAACTATTTCTTCTTTTATGCTTAACTAATTTTGCGGCCTCTGGGCAATTTGCCATTGGAGATACCTTACCCAATTTCTCTTACGAAGGCCAATTTGCTAGAGAATACCAATTAAAAGAGCTAAAGGGATCTTATGTATTGGTAAATTATTGGGCAAGTTGGAACGAGGAAAGCCGACGTATGCAAATTTCATTTATTGATTTATATGGACGTTACAAAGATCGGAGGTTTAAACAAGGAAGAAAGTTTTATATCATTAGCGTAGCCCTAGATGACAATCCAGAAATTTTAGACCTTGCCTTAAAAAAAGATAATCTTCCATGGAAAACAAAATACTGTGATTTTAAAGGCTGGAAATCCCCTCTAATACTGCAATCAAAGGTCCATCAAATCCCTTGCAATTATCTGATAGATTCACAAGGAATTATTATTGGCATAAACCTAAAAAAGGATCAATTAGAAGAAACACTGCGCGCCTTATAATGTCACATTGTCACAATTAGCTTAGATGGCAAAAAATTTGACTAAAAGGAATAAAACTAAACACGTATGCAAAACGAGCAAGAAATAAACCAAGAAGAGATAGATGCAAAGGCAAATGATATGAACCATCCGGAGGAAATAAATGAAAATACACAGGAAGAAAATACAAATGAAAACCCTGTCAATAGCGGCGAAAATGTCAGCGAAGAAGAAAAACTAAAAGCAGAATTGGCAATGGTTCAAGATAAATATTTAAGGTTATATTCTGAATTTGATAATTACAAACGCCGCACAAGTAAAGAACGCTCAGATTTATTTAAAACAGCGAATCAAGAAACAGTTTTGGCTATGTTGCCCATATTAGATGATTTTGAAAGAGCTATGGAAGCTATGCCAAATGAAGATAATACTGCCAGCATTAGAGAAGGAATACTATTAATATACAATAAACTTAAGAGTACCCTGCAACAAAAAGGCCTAAAAGAAATGGAAGCAATGGGTATTGCTTTTGATCCAGATTTACATGAAGCAATAACTAAAATTCCTGCCCCTTCAGACGAGTTAAAAGATAAAATTGTTGCAGTGCTAGAAAAAGGATACTCCCTGCACGACAAGGTTATTAGATTTGCAAAAGTTGTAATTGGCGAATAATAAAATGGCGAAAAGAGATTATTACGAAATATTAGGTGTAAGCAAAAGCGCGAGTGCCGATGAGATAAAAAAAGCCTATCGGCAAATGGCTATCAAGTTTCACCCAGATAAAAATCCTGGAAACAAAGAAGCTGAAGATAAATTTAAAGAAGCAGCAGAGGCATATGAAGTGTTGAGCGATTCTGATAAAAAAGCCAAATACGACCGATTTGGGCATCAGGCTATGGGCGGCGGTGGATCCTATGGTGGCGGTATGAATATGGATGATATTTTCAGCCAGTTTGGAGATGTATTTGGAGATGGAAATCCTTTCGAATCTTTCTTTGGTGGCGGTGGTCAGCGAAGAGGTGGAGGCAAACGCCAACGAGTAGGTTCTAATCTTAGGGTAAAGGTAAAATTAACCTTGCAAGAAATTGCCACTGGGGTTGAGAAAAAATTAAAAGTTAATAAACAGGTAGCCTGTAAAACTTGTAATGGTAATGGAGCTAAAGATCAATCATCCTTCAAGAATTGCGGCACTTGCGGAGGCTCGGGGCAAGTAAGAAAAGTAACACAAACCTTCCTAGGTCAAATGGCAACTACTGCTACTTGCCCAACATGTAATGGGGAAGGCTCCGTAGTAACAAGCAGCTGCGGTTCTTGTAGAGGTACCGGACGCTCAGAGGGTGAAGAAATAATTACTGTGAACATTCCGGCTGGTGTGGCAGATGGCATGCAATTATCTATGAGTGGTAAAGGCAATGCTCCAGAGAGAGGTGGAATTCCGGGAGATTTAATTATCTTAATTGAAGAAATTGAAGACCCCTCTTTAAAACGAGATGGCAACAATATTATATATGACTTATATTTAAATTTTGCAGATGCAGCCTTAGGAACCCAAGTAGAAATTCCTACAGTGAGTGGAAAAGTAAAACTTAAAATTGATGCGGGCACACAAGCAGGCAAAATTCTGCGCTTAAGAGGCAAAGGTTTACCTGAAGTAAACTCTGGTTACCATGGTGATCAATTGGTACAGGTAAATGTTTGGACTCCTAAAAAAATGAGTGCTGAAGAAAAAAGCATATTAGAAAAATTACGTAATTCGGAAAACTTTATTCCTAAGCCAGACAAGTCTGATAGTGGATTTTTTGACCGAATGAAAGAGTTTTTCAACTAAAATTTAGGACAAGATAATTGTCCGCGCTTACTTCCAAATCTTATATATATTCCTATAGAGTTGTAAAAATATCCATCTTGCGGGTAAAAATTCTTTTTGAGTAAATTACCGCTTAATTTATTGCTTGAACACATATTGTAAGTAGCTTCCCAATATAAAGAAGCAAGGTTATTCAATCTGTATCCAACACTAATACCCGTATGCGCAATGAATGCTGTTTGACGCTCGGCTTGAAATCCCTTTGAATCCTTGTTTCCATAACCCACAGAAGCAACTACAAGTGCCTCTCGTTGGGTTCTAGTATTTACCGTAAAATACTTAGCTCTAAAATTAGTGAAGCCTAATCCAACAATGCCATTAAAAGTAAATTTATTGTATTCCATCGCCGGATCTTTAGTAAAGCTATAAACAGCAGACAGCTGCACTTCATTAAAATCGCATCTTGAACCTTGGGTGTTTTCTGATTTTAAGGTAAATAAACTACCAAATCTACCTTGTACACCAACTTCTAAATTAGGATTTACTTTTTTATAAATTGCTCCAAAATAGGTAGGTATAAACTCCTTCAAATCTCCAAAATTAGTAGTAATATGGTAATCCATTTGGTTGGTTACAAACAGACCAAGCCCCACACCTGCTCCAAATCTAAAATCCTCAATAGTAGTGAAACTTGCAGTCGGCATTAGTTTATAAGGAGTCTTATCGCTAAAAAGACTAGATGGACTGCTCGCAAAGATTTCATTGCAAGGAAACACAAACATCAATACAAATAGCTGAACTGCTCTTAACATGATAGGCAAAGTTATCAAAAATATATATTTTCAAAATTAATAAAATGTATGAATTTTGCATCAAATATTCTATTTTATCTGCAAGAAGTATGATTTTGATTGACAGGTAATGCTTTTTCTATTTAAATAGCCACCCCAATTAACCACCTATCAAATTAAAGTATCCTCTAAATAAAATAATTGGCAGGCTAAGGAAATTATAAGTTAATTGCAATATGATTATACAAATTGATCAACTAAACAAACGGTACCAGCAGCATCAGGCATTAAGAGATGTTAGTTTATCGGTTCAAACCGGATCTATTTTTGGCCTTTTAGGGCCTAATGGCGCAGGTAAAACCAGCTTAATTCGCATTTTAACACAAATAACCGAAGCAGATTCAGGCCAAATTTTATTCGAAGGGCAGAAGCTCAATCCAAGTCATATTTATCAAATGGGTTACCTTCCAGAGGAACGTGGCTTATATAAAAAAATGACCGTTAAAGACCAATTACTCTATTTTGCAGAACTCAAAGGCTTATCGAATAAACAAGCCAAAGAAAAACTGAAATACTGGGTCGATAAATTTGATATCAAAACCTGGCTCAATAAAAAAGTAGAAGAACTCTCTAAGGGTATGCAACAAAAAATACAATTTATTGCCACCGTAGTTCATGAGCCTAAGTTAATCATTTTAGACGAACCATTTTCTGGGTTCGACCCAATAAATGCACAATTGTTAGTAGATGAAATTCTGCTTTTAAAAAGTAATGGAGCTAGTATTATTTTTTCTACCCATCGAATGGATTCTGTTGAATTATTATGCGATCACATTGCATTAATTAATCAGTCAGAGAAAATATTAGATGGAAATGTAAGAGAACTAAAACAGGCATTTAAAAAAAACTTATTCGAAGTTAAATACACGGGATCTGCCCTACTCAATAAAGATTGGATGCAGGTAATTGAAACAAAAGAAAAAGATGGATACATCACGCAATTGATTCACATTGGTTTAAATTTAAGTCCAAATCAATTTTTACAACAATTTATTCAAGAACCAATTGGCATGGTTTCTTTTCAAGAAAAACTACCTAGTATGGAAGATATTTTTATCAGTGCTGTTCAACAAAAAAACATTAATAATTAAGCAATGCACAAAATTTGGCTCATTTGCAAACGCGAATATGTAACAAGGGTAATGAAAAAATCTTTCTTACTCATGACATTACTTTCTCCCTTACTCATCGTAGTTTTCTATGGATTTATTTTTTACTTTTCATTTAATAAAGAACTAGCAGATGAGCAAAAAACTATCTTGGTAAACGATGCTACAGGCTTCTTTGATAATAAATTAGAAACTAGTGAAAATATTCAATTTAAGTATCAAGCTATTAGTTTAGATTCATCCAAAATAGCTTTAGACTCCAAAAATTATTATGCCATTCTATCCATCAACAAGCAAGATGATCATTATACCTATCAATTATTAAGTAACGAACAACCCAGTCTTAGCACCCTATCTGCCATATCAGATAAATTAGAAAAAGTATTAAAAGATAAACACCTACAAAGTAAGGGTATTGAAGCCGGCATATTAAAAGAATTGAATGACATTTCTGTTCAGATTACCACACAAAAAAACACGGAAACAGGCATAGAAAAAGGAAATTCTGGCGCTACAACCATTATCGGTTTTATTGGAGCTTTCCTCATATACTTTTTTATTTTCTTGTATGGTGTGCAGGTAATGAAAGGGGTAATTGAAGAGAAAACAAATCGGATAGTAGAGGTAATTATTTCTTCGGTAAAACCCTTCCAACTGATGTTAGGTAAGATAACAGGTATTGCCATGGTAGGATTTACACAATTTTCAATTTGGGTAATATTGGTAACAAGCCTCAGCGGACCGGTAGCTGCTTTGGTAATGGAAATGGCAAACATAGATCCAAGTGCCCTTGCCAAAGGTGGAAAAGAAATAAGTATGCAAGGCGGAAATTTGGAATTGCTATCTGGCTTTTCTCACATCAATATACCACTTATTTTAAGCTTATTTGTATTTTATTTTATTGGTGGTTATCTCTTTTACGGTGCTTTATTTGCAGCCGTTGGATCTGCCGTAGATAATGAAACAGACACCCAACAATTTATGCTGCCAATTACCTTACCACTTATTTTCTCAATAGGGATTGCTCAAACTGTAATTAATGCACCTGGAAGCCAGCTTGCAGTGTGGCTATCCATGATTCCATTTAGTTCTCCAATCATTATGATGATTCGATTGCCATTTGGTGTGCCAACTTCAGAAATCATTGCATCTATGGCCTTCATGATTGCAGGATTCTTAGCTACCACTTGGTTTGCTGGTCGTATCTATAGAATTGGTATTTTAACATATGGCAAAAAACCTAGTTACCAAGAATTATTTAAATGGTTATTTCGTAAAAATTAATGGCTAGATCCTCCTCTCTTGCGGCATTGTCCATTCCAAGTTTTCGACTCTTTTTATGTACAAGACTTTTTCTTACACTTGCCCTACAGATTCAAGCAGTAATTATAGGATGGGAAGTCTATAAAATTAGTAATAGCGCTTTATCACTAGGCCTTGTTGGTTTAGCTGAAGCCATCCCTGCTATCTCAATTGCTTTATATGCAGGGCATATAGCAGATATTTATAACAGAAAAACAATTTTATTAATTAGTTTATTCGTCATCATACTCAGTTCTATTGGCATTTTCTATTCACTTCACCAATCAGACTCACACCAAGTGAGCCTTTTTTGGGTGTATGTTTTCATCTGTGTAAGTGGCTTCGCAAGAGGGTTTTATTCTCCTTCCTCTTTTGCAAGTATTTCACAAATTATACCCAAAGAATTACTCACTTACGCAAGCACCCTAAACAGCACTATCTGGCAATTCGCTTCGGTGGTTGGCCCTGCATTGGGCGGAATTTCATATGCTTATTTGGGGTTAAATAATAGTTTCTATTTATTGATCACTTTAGCCATCATTGCCCTACTTGTTTTATTTAAAATACATATTCGGTTTGACCCAAAACCAAAACCTTCAGAAAAAATAATTGCCAGATTGCGAGAGGGACTAGCTTTTGTTTATCACCATAAAATAATTCTATCGGCACTATCATTAGATTTATTCTCCGTTTTGTTTGGCGGTGCAACAGCATTACTACCCATTTTTGCAAATGAAATATTACAAACCGGACCAGAGGGACTTGGATTACTCAGGGCAGCACCATCTGCAGGAGCTGTCATTATGATGACCATTTTATCATTCAGAAAGAATATTGAGAAAGCAGGTATTGTGCTCATCAGAGCGGTGGGCGCCTTCGGTTTATGTATGTTGTTATTTGGCTTATCCACCAACTTTTATTTGTCATTAGTGGTACTCTTTTTAAGTGGGGCCTTCGACAGCATCAGTGTGGTGGTTCGATCCAATATTTTACAACTTCATACACCAGACCACATGCGCGGAAGAGTTTCAGCTGTAAATAGCATTTTTATAGGATCTTCTAATGAGATTGGGGCTTTTGAAAGTGGAGTAGCCGCTAAATATTTAGGAACAGCAAATTCAGTTATCTTTGGTGCTTGCATTACCTTAGGCGTAGTTGGATTTACGCAAAAATTTGGGAAAAGTTTAAAAAAACTGCGTTTCCCGCAAGATTAATTGAGTGTTAATAATCCATCTGGTAAGTCTACGAGCACTTCCTTTTTTTTATCGTTTATTTCTAAAACAATCTCCTCAACAAGCGGAACCATCAGTTCTCGCTCATTAAAATTTAGAAGCGCTAAAGATTGGTAAGTATTTTCTATAACACCCACAATTGTTCCTAAAACACCTTGTTTTTGGTCTATCATCAAATAGCCTGCTAAGTTCCAATCATCAGTATTTTTTACATTTTTTACCTGTTTACTGGGCAACAGCAGTAATTTCCCAATTAAATTATTTGCTTGTTCAATGGTATCTATCCCGCTTAACTTGATTATAATTTCATCAGCAAACTCTGCCTTTGTATAATCTATATAAAAAGGAACGGGCTTCCCTCGAAATTCGAGAAAAGCCCAGTCTTTTAAAGTAAAGGATTGCGTAAGAT
>CANHDN010000009.1 GCA_947459415.1 Bacteroidota bacterium | reverse complement strand
GCTCCAAATGGCTGGGATATGAGCCCAAGTAATGGAATAAGCACAGATACGAGTATATTAATTAGGCCAACAAGTGGAGTTGGCGGAAACATAAGCGTAAAAGCCACCAGCAGCAATGGTTGTGTGGGATCAGAGCGGATTTTGAATATATCTTCCATATCTACCTCCATACCTAGCACACCTTTGGCCATCACAGGAGATAATGCATTTTGTGTAGGAGTTTCAAAAACCTATAGCATAGCTGCAGTAAGCGGCGCAACAGGCTATACTTGGACAGTGCCAATAGGATGGAATATCAGTTCTGGACAAAACACCACTTCCATTAATGTTATGCCAAACACCAATACAGGAACCATACAGGTTCAAAGCATACAAGGCGGCTGCAGAAGTTCGTTTAGAAGTTTGTCTATTTTTAATAGTTATACAAAGGCTTGGAAGCCACAAAGTATAACGCCAAGCAGTCAGCCTGCTTGTGAATTAAGTTCCATTACCCTGAGTTCAAATACACTGATTGGAGCAAGTTCTTATGTATGGGAATTGCCAAGTGATTGGAGTTTTATAGGTAATTCAACATTACAAAGCATACAAGTTCAAGTGGGGTCGAGCAATGGGAATGTAACGGTACGTGGTAAAAATGATGGCTGCACCAGTGATTCGAGTTTAAGCTTGGGAATGACAGTTAGTAAATTGCCGCAATTTTTGGGAGGAATTGCAGGAGAAAAATATGTTAAAGCAAATACCATCAGAAATTATAGCATAGCTGCCAGCAATGCAAATAGTTATTCTTGGAATATCCCAAGTGACTGGTTATTATTGGGAGGTGAGAATACCAATTCAATCACGGTATTAACAGGGAGTCAGAATGCCACCTTAATGGTAAATGCCATTAATAATTGTGGCAGCAAACAAAGCAGTGTAGCCATTATAACAGGCGTAAGTGCAGCGATAGACGAAAAGATTGCATTTAAAAATTTGGACATTTTTCCGGTACCTGCAACAGATAATCTATATGTGGCTTACGAGATGCAAGGTAACCACCCAATAAATTATGAATTATTTAATATTAATGGACAAATCATATTGAATGGAATGCTTCGTAATCAGAAGGGAACTGAAGCCATTGGATTATTTGATTTAGCCGCAGGAATATATTTTATTCAATTTAAAAATGAAGAAATAGTATATAAAACACAGAAAATACAAATAATAAAATAAACCTTTAAAAACACAAAAAACATGAAAAAAATCGTAACAATGATGATGGCTGTAGCCATTGTAGCAGTTGTGAATGTAGCATCTGCACAAAACAAAAAATTCAAATTTGTTAAAATTGCTAGGGATACCAAAAAAGAGGTGAAACGCCTAGAAAATGATGGCTGGAAAAATTTACCTGGTGATATGCCAATTGGTCAGCAATTAAATAATGCTTGGGCAAAAGAAGGAGAGATTGATGAAGAAGGTTTGCCAAAATGGGTAGTAGCAACTGGTGAAGCAGTAGCCGAATTTCAATCGGTTGCAGAAATGCAAGCATTAGAATTAGCTAAATTAAATTTAGTTAGGTTGTTAGAATCTCAAATGCGTTCGGTGGTAGAAACAGAACAAGGAAATAATAGAATTGATCCTCAAACTGCTACTTCTATCTCTAAAACTATGGAAGTAGCTACCAACAAAGTTTCTAAAAAACTTTCGAGGGTAATGCCTATTGTAAAAATGCAAAAACAAGTGAAAGGTAAAAACACCCAAATGCAAGTAAAAATAGCATATAATTATGCCTTAGCACGTAAAGCTATTTTAGACGAGATGAAGCTAGAAATGCAAAACGAAAGCGAAGAAATGCGCAACAAATACGAGAGCTTTTTAAATCCTGAGTTATACAAACAAGGAGAAATAAAAAATTCGGCAGGAGAAACTGCTAAATAAATTCAAAAGCCTGTCTTCAACAATGGAGACAGGCTTTTTTTTAATTTTCTTTTTGGCTCAGGCAACCTTTTGTTACTTTGCGGCATTATAGCAGTATCAAAAGCAAAAAGTGCAATTAAACAAAGAACATATTAAGCTATTAAAACAAGGAGATGCCAAAACGCAGAAATGGGTTTTTGAATCTTTGTATGCTAAGATGTTCAGGGTTTGTCAGCGTTATTTGGTTCGAGCCGATGAAGCTGAAGATTGTTTGATAAAGGCGTTTATGAAGGCTTTTCAGCAGATAGATACTTTTACGTATGAGCATGATCATAGCTTTGTGCATTGGTTAAGGCGCATGATGGTAAACGAAAGTTTAATGGCCTTGCGCAAACAGCAAAATTTAAGTTTGGCTTCTCTTTCAGGGGAAGTTGACAAGGAAAGTGAGGATGATTTTTTTGCCCATATTGCTGCCAAAGATTTGTTGGAGGCTTTATTAAAATTGCCCGTTGGCTACAGAACGGTGTTTAACTTATTTGTGGTAGAAGGTTTTACCCATCAAGAAATTGCAGCCGAGTTAAACATAAGCGAGAGTACCAGTAAATCTCAATTGTTCAAAGCCAAACAGCGCTTACAAGTTTTATTATCTCAATCTCAATACGGTTATGGAAAGGCAAAATAATATGTTGAAAGAAAAGTTTGAATTTATAGATGATTTGCCTTTAGATTTTACGCCTAATTTAGAAAGCAAATGGGAGCTTGTTGCGGCTGCTTTGCCTGCCAAAAAATCGAGCAAAAAACCCTTATTCATTTGGTATCTTGGTGGAGTTGCAGCCCTATTTTTAGCTGTAATAAGTTTCTTTTGGGCTGAACCCAAACAAGATTTACCCATAGCAGCACTGACCCCAAAAGTTGCTGAAAACCCTGCAGCGTTTGTTGCTGCACCTAAGAAAGAAATAGCCATTGTAAAGCCAGCTAACAAAAGAAAAACAAGCCTTAAAAAGAGGGGAGAGGCGCCTGTTTTGGTTCAGACCAAGGACAGTATTTTGCCTACAATGCCAGCTATTACAGTAGCCGAAAAAGCACCTGAAATAGTAAAATCTCGCTACGTAGAAATAGACTTTACCAATGAGGTGTATGCGGCCAAATTTCCATTAGCCAATACAAGCGAAAAATTAGTGCAATTTCGATTTTTTAAACCAGAAATTGGCAACCATACCAATGCCCAAGGTGGGGTTTCTTTATTACAGTTTAAAACAAATTTTTAAAATAAAACATATATGAAAAGTAAAGTCATTTTTGCCATGGCTCTGGCATGGTTTTGCCTGAACCAACCTTTATTTGCGCAAGCTAATTGGTATGTAGATAGGGAGTTTCCAGACGAAATATACTCGGACACCCTGCATATTGAACTAAGCGGAAAAGATAAGGTTTTATTGATTGGTAAGGAATTTAAAGAGCTTGGATTGTTTGCCGAAGAAGCTGAGGCGCTCAAAACAACGTTTATTGCCGATTTAAAAGCAGCTTATGCCGGTGGTAAATTATCTGGCGAGGAACAAGAGGTATATTATTTTTATAAGAATGCCTCGCAGCGCCGGATAAAAGCCGAAGCGGCAGAATATAGCGAGAAGCGGGTAGATGTGGCGCAAGAGATGCTGCGTCTCGATTTAAATCTACCCAAATACAAATTTGTGATTTTAGATATAGCGCATAAAATGGAGTGGCAAGTATATGTTGAAAATCCGAGTGAGTTGGCTGCTAAGCTTGAGGCCGTTAATATAAAACAAGCCATTGAAGTGGGTACTGCTAATAAAAAATATAGGCGCCAAAGTACACAGCTATGCGTAAAAACGGATAGCAGTGCGTATAGTATTTCGCATTTTCAACACAAGAGGTCGTTATCGTTTTCGGTTGGACCAAGTGTTGGTTTATCCGTAATTGGTAGTAAAATTGCGCCTAATTTAGGTATTTGGGCTATGTTTCAACACCAAGGAAAATATGGCACATCGCCTTATAAATTTGGATTAGGTTTAACCGAATATATTTTTGCAGATTTTAATGAAGGCAAAATTAGTAATTACCAGCATACCAGTGCAATTGAGGCTATGGTTATGTTTAATACAGGCTGGCGTTCTAAAAATGCCAAGTGGTTTGGCTTGCAAGGTGGAATTATTCAGAGTTCCAAAGAAAATGAATTACATAATGCCACTAAATTTAGTGTTATCTCAAATGGATATGGTCCGTTGGGTTGGACTTTCGATATAATCACTACAAGAAGCAACAAATTAGTATACGGGGTAACCCTTAACTTACCATTTTAACAACAATTACCGCCTGGAGTACACTTTGGCTGGCTATTTATTTCTGCCAAATTAACTTTCAGTTTTTCTGAAGGAATACCGCAACTATCTTCTGCCAAACAAGCAGTTGTGGTAGCTTGTAACATAAAGGTTTGGCCATTAAATGCTAGACCGTATTTGCCTATGGTTTCGCCTTGGTATTCTACCTCTATTTCGCCATCAATCATACCTAATTTTTCCTCTGAAAGCCTAATAATATCTAGCAATTTTGTAGGCTTTAGTCTGTGGTTTAAATCATTGGCATTCCACAATTGAAAATTTACTTTTTGCTCAGTTCGTATGCTGCCACCACAATCTATAAAATGCTTATTCACCATGCCTACTTCTGTAACATGAAAATGTGCTGGCACTTTAGTGCCATTTTCTAAGATAAATTCAACATTTTCTAATGTTGGTAAAATGTTCTTGATTTCTGAGAGTTTCATAGGCATGGGTAATTAATCTATATTTTTATATTGCAATATTACGATAATTAACTAGATTAACAAGTTTTAGATAAATAATATTTACTTTGTCGCTTATGCAATTGGTAAAAATGAAATTTAATTATAGCGTAGTTTTTGGGATATGTTTGATGTTAATAGGTGTGATGGGTTCGGCTCAACCATTAACACAAACGCTCAGGGGTACTGTAAGCGACAAGGAAACGAATGAGCCTTTGGTAGGTGCAAGTGTGCAGGTGAATACCGAGGCCGGCAAAATTTTGGGTGATGTATCTGATGAAAATGGAAAGTTTAAAATATTGAATGTTCCTTTGGGTAGGGTGCAAGTGTTGGTGAGATATATTGGTTACGATACCCGGAAAATTTCGGATGTATTGGTGCATTCTGCTAAAGAGGTAGTATTGCAAATTTCTTTGGAAGAAACTATGTTGTTAAATAAGGAATTGGTGATTGAGGCAAATAGCAACAAAGCGCGCACAAATAATGAGTTGGTTTTGGTAAGTGGTAGAAGTTTTTCGGTTGACCAAGTAAACAGATATGCGGGTGGTTTTAACGACCCAAGCAGAATGGCTGCAAACTTTGCCGGTGTGGCCGGTGGGGGCAACGATCAACGAAATGATATTGTGATACGCGGTAACTCGCCTATGGGATTGTTGTGGCGTTTAGAGGGTGCAGATATCCCGAATCCTAATCACTTTGGTAGTCAGGGTGCCAATGGTGGTCCGGTGAGTATTTTAAACGTAAACATGCTGTCTAACTCCGATTTTTTAACGGGTGCTTTTCCGGCAGAATATGGCAATGCCCAAGCGGGTGTGTTCGATTTAAAATTGCGCAATGGTAACAATGAAAAACGCGAGTTTATTGGTCAGGTAGGCTTTGCAGGATTAGAGCTTTTAGCTGAAGGTCCGATACGAAAATCGAAGGGATCTTCTTACATGATGAGCTACAGATATTCTACCCTAAGTTTGTTTAGCACCTTAGGCATACAGTTTGGAAACTCGGGCATTCCTAACTACCAAGATGTATCGTTTAAGTTTCATTTTCCGCAAACAAAGTGGGGCGATTTTAGCATGTTTGGTATAGGCGGACAAAGCAATACCAAATTACTAGATAGCGAAAAGAAAGGTGCCGAGCGCGCCAATTTGCCCGTAGCCCAGGATATAGATTTTGGTTCAGCCATGGGCGTGGTGGGCGCCACGCATGTGCTTAGGTTGGGAGCAAAATCCTATGTAAAAACCATATTATCTACTTCGGGGGAGGCCAATACGGTGCGGGTTGATACTTTGAATGCGGTTAATTCGCCGTATTTGTTACTCGGACGAAATACGGTAAATTATCGTCAGAGTTTACACAGTTTTGTTAATTATAAATACAGTGCTTCGCAGAGTTATAAGCTGGGCATTATTGCCAATAATTTGGGAGGCATTATGAAGGATAGTTTATGGCTTAATCCACTGCAAAGCTATGTGAGTAGGTTAAACTTTCATGAAACCACCCAGCTATTGCAAGCGTATCTTAATTACAATTATAAATTGGGCGCACGTTGGCAGCTAAATGCCGGATTACATGCCAGTTATTTGAGCTTAAATGGAACTTATGGCATTGACCCTAGGGCTAGTATTAAACATCAAATCAATGAATCGCATGCCCTTTCTTTTGGGTACGGAAAACATAGTCAGATACAACCCTTATTAACCTACTTTACCAAAACCTTGGCAGATACTTTTAACCAGATTTATGCCACTACCAACAAAGATTTGAAGATGAGTGAAGCGCATCATTTTGTATTGGGCTACGATTGGATGATAGGCGCTAAAACACGCCTGAAGATAGAGACCTATTACCAGCATTTGCTTAAAATTCCGGTAACGCAGAACCCAAGTTATTTCTCTACCTTAAACTTTGGTGCCGATTTTATTCCGGTTTATGCAGATAGTTTGGTGAATACCGGTAAAGCACATAATTACGGTTTTGAGTTTACACTTGAGCGCTTTATGCATAAAGGTTGGTATTATTTGTTTACGGCAAGTTTGTTTGAAAGCAAGTATTTAGCCAGCGATAATATATGGCGCAATACCGCTTTTAATGGCAACTTTGTGGTGAATGCCTTATTGGGTAAAGAATGGAATGTTGGCAAAACTAAAAACAATGTATTGGGTGTTAACATAAAAGTAGTGAGCAGTGGTGGCAGAAGGTTTATTCCCATTAACGAAGCGGCCTCGCGGGCAGAGGGAGATGTGGTGTACGAATTAGAAAAAGCCTATCAAAACAGGTTGCCTAATTTTTTTAGAAGCGATTTTAAACTCAGCTTTAGGCAAAATACCAAACGTTTTACACAAGAGTTTGCCATCGAAATCCAAAATATTTTCAACACACAAAACGTGCTGAACCAAATTTGGAACCCCGTAACCGGTAGCATGCAAACGAATTATCAAATAGGATTTTTCCCGGTGCCGTTTTATCGGATTTATTTTTAGGGTTTAGAGTCTAGAATCTAGATTTTTTAGAGGCGAGAAATTTTTGGTTCAGCTTAATAAACCTTGTAAATGTCGTTTTTTATGGCAAATACAACTAATCCCGCTAGGTTTTTTGAATTAGTTTTCTCCATTAAAATTTGTCGGTGTCTTTTTACTGTTAGGGGAGAGATGAATAATTTTTCTGCAATTTCTTCGGTAGCGTTTTGTTCACAAATGAGTTTTAATACCTCCATTTCACGCGCCGATATTTTCTTAAGGGTTTCGCCACTTGTGGTTACTTTGTCTTTTCTTAATAGATCTTTGAAAATCACATTTTGTGCTTCAGTACAGTAATATGAATCGCCTTGTAAGGCCATGGTAATAGCTTTAGTCAGTTCACTTACATCTGTATTCTTCATTAAATATCCGATAACCCCAATATCATAAAGCTCCATTATGTATCGTCTGTTATTAAACATTGTTAATACTATAATGTTAACTTTTGGTTTGTTTTTTATGATCCATCTTGCCGTTTCAATTCCGTTCATAACGGGCATCTCTATATCTAACAACAGTACTTCTACATCATTATTTTCTAGTAAATTAACAACTTCCTGTCCGTTTTTGCACTGATATACCTGCCCAACTATTGAAATTTTTTTTAAAGATGCTTTAAGTCCGTCTCTAAAAATCACATGATCGTCGGCAATAGCCACGTTAATCTTTTCCTGTTGTTGCATTAAACTAAATTTTTTACTTTAAACAATAGGTGGTATTTGGTTCCAGCATGATTAGAAGTTAATTCACAACTTCCTTCAAAGGCTTCAACCCTGCTATAAATATTTTTGATACCCATACCCGATTTCTTTTGGGGTATTCCATCCTGCATATTAAATCCGATTCCATTGTCTGATACATACACTTCGTACCACTCATCTCCTTTTAAAATTTTTACATCCAATAAAGTTGCCTTGCTGTATTTGACTGAATTATTCAAAATTTCCATCACAACCCGGTAAATTGTTAACTCAAATTGTTTGGATAGCACCTTTGGTTTATTGGATACATCCTGATAATAAAATTGAACTTGCATGTTTGTTCCTCTGGAGACTAAATCGCAGGAATCTTCCAGGGCATCAACAAGTCCAAACTCATATAGTACTTTGGGTAATAAATCATAGGAAGCGGTTCTTATATTATCTATTGCAATATCAATTAACTTGCTATTATCTTTTTTAAATTGTTCAAGTTGACTTATATCTTCAAATAGACCGATATTAAATTTGATATTAGACAACAATGGCCCCACTTGATCATGTAAATCGTTTGCAATCCGTTCCTTTTCATGCTCCTGCGCTTGAATTACTGCGGCAAAAAGTTCTTTTTGCTTTTGCTGTATTCTTTTTTGATATCGGTATATTGTATACACAAAAAAGGCCGCCAATGAAAACATCGACAATGTTGAGAAAACCAGTATAATTAATATGTCTTGACTCTCGGTTTGCATAACATGGCTTTGGTAAATAATGCAGCAACTGTAACCAAGCAAAAAAACAAATAAATGGTATGATAAGCTAGGTGAAGGGAATTTATTCCTAGAGCGTATTTATGAAGATAAAACAGGGTGCAAGTAGAAAAAAAATAAATGAGTAAACCTGATAAAGTCCAAAAATCAGACTCAGAAAATAAATCAATAATTACCATAAAAGACAACTTTCGAATTCCTATTGCACAGATTAATGTATTGATGATGTATAAAAGTAACATGTCGTATCCTCCAATAGTTGCGGTTTTGTTGTTTAAACACTGAAAATAAACAAAAGAAATAAACACCGTTATAGAATAAAAAAAAGAAGTGAAGGAATACTGATTCTTGTATAAACCTATTGCTAATAAAATAGATAAAAAATAATCAAATGAGGAATAAACTAACAAATTGGATATTTGTTTAAAGGCTAGAATAGAGGCATAAATCTCAAAACACAGTGTTCCAATTAGGCCCCAAAGAAGCGTCTTAGTGTTGAAGCTAAGACGCTTGTATTTAAATACTCCAATCAAAATTGGAATAATCCAAACGAATTGATTAAATCTTGCTATTGCAATTAACAGCATCAGGAGTTAAGACTGTTTAAACTAGAACAATATGTTGGACAGGGAAATCCTTTATCTAAGATCAAGCCGGTATCCAAATCATTTCCATTGCCATCTGTTCCTACTAGAACTAACTTCTTCACCCCGTTGTTATCCTGTCCGTAATAAATTCTCATACCCATGCAATTGTCTTGATTTAAAAGTGCTAAAATAGCATTTTTCCCGAAAAATTCTGCCTTAATGCAATCATTTGGTTGTGCATTTCTGTAATTTGCTGTTAGCTCAGCCGCCTCGGCCAAGCTAATAGAATGATCTTCGTTTCCTGTGTAATTCATAATAATTTAATTTATTGCAAAGCTAATTTGAGTTGCTATTATTTTATTCAACATGTGGGCTATTCATTTTGCAAGATAATCTTATTGCGCTTATTTTCAATACAAAAGACTACTTAAACATAATAAATATTGGTTCTTTATATGCTAATTTTTGGTACTAAAGAACCAATATATTTTTAGTCCTTTAGAATCAAAAAAATGTATTACTATACTAGTTATTTAGCAGTTGTATGAAATCAATCTCATCTCCCTGCAAGGAAATCTTTGTTGAAAAGTGGCAAAATTTTTTGTTTGGTAAAGGAAACGCCTTTGGTGTATTTATCGAGCAAATACTTTATAATACCAATTTATATCAACAATATAATAAGATTAATGTAGTTTTTGGTAATGAATCCTTCCAAAAAGCAAAAAAGTTAGGTCATTTTTTGTTGAAAACAAATAATCATTATAAATACATTTATTTGTTTTCGCCTATCTATAAATTCAGACTTTTTATCCCATATATCATGAAATGCCTTTTAGGTAATTTTTCATTTGTGGAGAAAGTCAATAAACCATTAGACACGAAAATTATGGTGTTGTTTGATGCATGGAGAGAAAAAAACTTATTGCACCCTATCAAATATCATGATATAACATTTGAACTATGGTATATTAAAGTATATCTTGGAATATTAAGCTCACTTGCCATTGGCATTGCAATGGATATCAATAAAAAATGGAATCCGATTGGTTATTTACCTTTTTATGTAGACATGATAAGAAGTGTTCGAGTACTGGTACCAATTGCAAACCACCTTGGTTTTTATTGGGGGCGCCAAATGAAATTCTAGGTAGGTGCACACTTTGAATTTTCCGGATTTAATTTATTAAATAAATAATTTACATGAATACATCAATAGTAGACCTTGCGGTAGTGCTTATGTTCAGCTACTTGCTATTATCCATCATTGCGTCAACAATTCATGAATTATTTTTAACACTTATAAAAGCACGAAGTAGAATGCTTTTAAAAGCACTAAATAATATGTTTTTTGATGAAACATGGAAAAGCGAAACAAGTAAACTGTTATTAAATAGCCCCTCAATTAGAGCATTGCAACAAGATGCCCAAAAATTTCCCGCCTATATACCCGCATCAAGTTTTGCTAATGCTGTATTGGGTATTATCAGAAACGGAAGCACTGAACCAATAACAGTTGAAACAATTCGAGCTAAGTTAAATGACGACAAGACTTTAATAAAAGGAGAAGCAAGAATTGCACTACTTAATATACTTGATGCTGCAAACAACGATTACGAAAAATTCATCGTTGGTGTAGAGTCTTTTTACAACAGCAGTATGGAAAGAGTAAGTGGCTGGTTTAAATCGCGCTATCAAATTTATATGCTTATCATCTCCGCATTTGTTTCAGTGTTTCTAAATGTTGACAGTATACATTTAGCACAAACACTTTGGGCAGATAAAGTTAAGTTAGAACAAATGGCTAATGCAGTTAAGAATGAGTTTAGAAATATAGAAAAAACCGACAAGGAAATCATATTTAATGGGTCCAATAATAATCCTATAATTAGAATTGACATTGATAAAAATACCGATACTTCAACCATCAGTATTGATTCTGCATTATCATTATTAAAAATACAGCAAAAAGACATTGCCATAGCCATGCAAAAGGTTAAAGCCAGCGGTTTACCCATGGGCTGGGAAAATCGACAAGCGTTTATAGGTGCATTTAAATGGGAACCTAGACTGGCTGTTAGAATTGCAGGATGGTTAATAACAACATTGGCTGTTTTTATGGGTGCACCAACATGGTTTGATATACTAAACAAACTTGTAATCCTCAGAGGAAATGGAAAAAAACCTTAATAAAATCCTACACAATATGACCAAAGACAAAATTACATTGAGTCGCATCAAACTTATGCATCCTAACCTGCGAAAAGAAGTTGAAGGGATGTACCAACTTTTTACTCAAGCATTAACTGGTAAAGCTATATGCAGGTTTGCATACACATTAAGATCTTTTAAAGAACAAAATGATCTTTTTGCATTGGGCAGAACCGTTGCTAACCCCAATGGTAAAACAACGAAAAGACCGTTTGGTAGCATAGTTACGAATGCACGAGGTGGGCAATCATATCATAATTTTGGGTTGGCATTTGACATTGTATTGCTAAAAGATACTGAAGGAACTGGAAAGTTTAACAAAGCCAGTTGGGAAACCAATGTGGACTTTGATGGCGATGGAAAACCTGATTGGCAAGAAATAGTAACCATAGCAAAGCAACATGGTTGGGAATGGGGAGGTGACTGGAAGTTTACAGATATGCCCCACTTTCAAAGAACATTTGGCTTGTCTGTAGTTGAACTTAGCGGCTTAGTGCAAAATGGAAAAGTATATCCGGGCACAACCTATCCAATAATTGAAGGTAAACCAATGTTAGTTTAAAATCTTAATCCATTAAACAAACTCTAAATATTAAAATTATGAACGATTACATTATTTGCACACAAAGCATTAGAAACCAAAAATTTGGGAATGAGCCGGGGAAAACCACCTATCTAAAAGTACCGAACAACGCAGAAACCTTTTTACCTGAGCACAAAGTAAGTCTTAGCGATTTTTTTGGAGATATCATCAATAAAGAACAAGAGAATATTATTATTTTTATACATGGATATAACACAGAAGACAATGAAGTGTTAGATCGCCATAGAACACTAAAAGCCGGATTTGAAAAGCAAGGATTTGATGGAGACCTAATAACCTTTGCATGGCCGAGTAATAATAATCCGTTACTTTATTTAGAGGATAGGCATGATGCTAAGAAAACTGCATTTGAATTGGTTGATTCCTGTATTAAATTTTTGGCCAAACAACAAGGGAAAAACTGTACAATAAGTGTTAATTTGATAGCACACTCAACCGGTGCTTATGTGATATACGAAGCTTTTAATGATTCGGAAACAACAAAAGCTACTGCTGAAACCAACTGGTCGGTTTCTCAAATTCTACTTATATCAGGAGATGTATCGAGCGATTCCATGAATAGTGAACGCGGACAGTCTGTATACAGGCATTGCAATAGATTAACAAATTACTACAATCCATATGATAGCATTTTAGCCATATCAAATGTAAAACGTGTTGGTGCACAGAATCGTGCAGGCCGCGTTGGTTTACCACAAAATTCACCATCAAAGGCAGTAGATGTTAATTGTGGTGACTACTATAATAAAAATAAAGAGAAGATTTATGTTAAAGTTGGATCGCATTCACACTCATGGTACTTTTATAGTGACGTATGGTTTAAGGATGCATACGCAACAATTTTGGGCAATCTAGATCGCACCGTAATACCAGGTAGGATTGCTCAAAGTGATGGAGATGTAACTTTAGTTGGATAATTTTATAATGAAATTATAGTCGCCTTATTAAATTACTTTGCAATAATCAAACAGTCAGAATAAGTTAATAGAAAATTATATGAGCCAGAAAAACCAACTGCAAATCTGGCCATTTTAATTTTTCGCACAAAATTTAATTATTAATGCAAGATGACAACAAAACATAAAACATTTATAAGCTATCATCATGCTAATGATGAGCAATACAAAATAGCCTTCAAAAGAATCTTCGCTGACATTCACGATATTATTGTTCCTTGGGATGTTGAGATTGGTGACATTGACCCCAATCTTAAGACTGATACGATTAGGAGAAAAATAAGAGACGAATATTTAATAGACTCTACTGTGACAGTTGTATTAATCGGTAGCCAAACATGGCAACGTAAACATGTGGATTGGGAAATTTATTCTTCGTTGAGAGACACAAACGCAAATCCACGCGCGGGAATTGTTGGGATTTTACTTCCAACACATCCGAATTTTGGAAACCCAAACTACAATCGACATCTAATTCCACCGAGACTTTATGATAATTTACAAAATGGTTACGCCAAACTTTATGACTGGACTATAGACCCAGAAGAGTTAGAAAGATGGATTCATGAAGCGTTTCTAAATCGTAATAATCCCCAATTATCACCAAACTTGCAAAGAGAATTATTTAAATATAATCGAACTGGAAATCAGTGGCAATAAATAAAGCACATCATGGAATTTAAATTATACCAACTAGAAGCCCAAAAAACAATCCAAAATTATATAAAGGGAAAAGAGTCAAACAAAATTGTCCCTTTCCTCGGATTGATAGGAGAAGCTGGTTCAGTTATAACTGAACTGAAAAAAAATTTACGAGATGGAGCAGCCTATACTAACTACAAAACAAAACTGAAAGAAGAATTGGGCGATGTTCTTTGGTATATTTCTACAATAGCGACTCAGAATGATTTGGATTTAGATAAAATAGCTGAATATAATTTGTCTAAAATTAAAGATAGATTTGATTTAGAACATTCTGATAAATTTATCATTTATGATGCAGAATATCCTTCAGAGGAACAATTCCCAAGAGAATTTGAGGTACTTTTTTCAGTTATTAATGATGATGGCAAAGAAAGAGTAAGGATAATAAACAACCTTACTGGCAATCAACTTGGTAATGATATAACGGATAATTCACATCAAGACGATGGTTATCGCTTTCATGACATATTCCATTTTGGATATGTTGCTTTTCTTGGTTGGTCTCCAGTTGTAAGAAAACTAATGGGACTTAAAAGAAGAAGTGATGGTGAAATAGATGAAATAGAAGATGGAGCAAGAGCCACAATAACCGAGGAATTAATAAGCCTTTACATTTACAGCTATGGTTTAGACCATCAGCTGTTCAAATATAGTAGTAGTGTTGATACAGAAGTGCTAAAAACCGTACAAAAATTAGTTAGTGGAATCGAAGTAAATAATTGCACCCAAAAACAGTGGGAAACAGCAATAATAAATTCTTACAAAGTATATGATGAACTAAGAATAAATAAAGGTGGAAGGGTTTTGGTAAGTATCAAAAATCGTAAACTAATTTACCTCGGAAAAAATTAAATTATGGCAAAAATTATTGAAGGAATTAACAAAGCTTTTTCGGACACTGAAAACCGTTCAAAGAAAATAGTTTGGCTTCTTGAATCTGTTGATGAGTGGAAAATACCGTGTGTGTTTATCAGCTACCAAAGAGAGGATGAGGATTATGCTAAAAAGGTATCAGAGTACATTATGAGTAAGGGAATAAGTGTCTTCTTTGACTTGTATGATACAACACTGAAATTTTATTATCAAAATAGCAACCCCAAGAAGGTCACTGATTCAATTAGAAAAGGAATTACAGATTCTAATTACATGCTTGTAATTGTTTCTCCAACAACAATGAATTCTGGTTGGGTTCCATTTGAAATTGGTTACGCGTATGATTCAATTACAGAAAATAAATTAGTTTGCCTTAAACACAAAGGAATCACGAGGAGTAATCTCCCCTCATATTTAAAAACAAAAGAGCTACTCACTGGCTTTAATGACTTGGAAAATTTCATCAAAGAAATTAGAGGGCAATGTAGATATGTTTATGAATCATTAGAAACTCGGCAAGCAGTAAAAAACTTTTCAGAATATATCTCTAATCCTTTATCTGAATACTTAGACGAATGAAAGAATTTTTAACACCTCTCACTGTTTATATTGTTTGGCATCCCGATTATTCGGAAGGTCAGCAAATAGCTGACTTTCTTTATTCAGTTCTTTGCAGAGATTCTTCGAAACCATTGATTCGTTCAATGGGAATTCCAGTTTATTTCCGAAACACTAAAGCAGAAAGTAAAAACCATCCAATTGCTATTGACTTTACCGAATCAGAATTTACAACAGTCATTGCTTTGGTTTCAGACGAGTTTGTTATTGACAAAGAATACGGAAATTATCTTGAAACAATATTTGACGAGTGTAATTCAATTAGCGACAAAAGACGAGTTTATCCAATTGCTATTTCAAAAAATGCATTCAATTTTTCTACAAAACTTTCACATATAAATTTTATTCGTACTCAGTCAAACAGTAACGATTGCAAAATTGACACGAAAGGAAATATTTTCAACCAAATCAAAAGCCCAGTTTTACATGAGTTGTGCAGATTGTTGATGAACATGAAAAAGGCAACTGATGAAACAGATTCATTGACAATTTCGCCACCGATAAAATTATTTATCAGTCATTCAAAACATGATGAATCAAAACTTGATGCAGTTAGGTTTAGAGATTACATCAATTCACAAACGCAACTCAAAACATTTTTTGACACAAACGATATTGCATACGGTTCAAACTTTGGTGATGAAATAAAAAAAGCAGCACACGAATCTGCACTTGTGGTTTTTCAATCTGACAGCTATGCAGACAGAGAGTGGTGCAGAATAGAAGTGTTGGAAGCAAAGTCAGCAGGCTGCCCAATTGTCATTGTGAACGCTGTTCAAAATGGAGAGAAAAGAGTATTTCCATATTTAGGAAATTATCCTTCAATAAGATTCAGAAATAATTTCCTTGATATAATTGATTTGACATTAGAGCAAGTTCTTTTCAATCTATACACAAAAATGTTTCTTGATTCCTTAACTGGCATGTATGGAATTAAAGCGGACAGAATTTTAAGCACTTCACCTGAGTTGTTCAATTTCATTCAACTGAAAGCACAAGGACTAAACGAGGGAGAAAATTTTGGATTGGTAGTTTATCCCGACCCACCGCTTGGTTCAGAGGAAATGGAAATCTTAAATAAGTTAGACGGCAATTTCATTTTCATTACTCCCTTAACTCTTCCTTTAATCATCAAATAAAAATGGCAGAAGAAAAAAACACATCAAACATTTCTTATGATTCGGGAGAAGGCGTTTCGGTAATTTCCGAAAAGGGAGAGATGCTTTTAAGAACACATGTTTTAAAAGGAAAGACAATTGGTATTTCTATTTCAGAAAGCGACAACCTAAGCGAACTTGGCTTTGGTGTTCCTCACTTGAAAGATGCTGTTATTGAAATAGCAAGATACATTTTAGCATCAGGTGGAAAGTTGGCTTATGGTGGAGATATGCGACAAGGTGGATTTACAGAATTAATTTTTGATTTATTGGCCTACTATAAGGCAGACAAAACTTTACAACCACATGAAAGATTTTACAGTTATTTAGCTTACCCACTTTCAACTACAATTACTATTGAAAAGCAAGCAGAGTTAAGACAGAATGTTTCGTTCAAAAAAATTGAACCTCCGATAAATTTGCAAATTGCTAATACAAACGACTTTTTAAAACCCGATTCACCCGATAACCTCTATGTGTGGTCAAGATGTTTGACAAAAATGAGAGAAGAAATGGAAGTAATTTGCGATGCACGGATTTTTATCGGTGGTAGAACGAAAGGTTTTAAAGGAAAAAGTCCCGGAATTCTAGAGGAACTTTTGATTGCGCTTGAACACAAACACCCAGTTTATTTGGTTGGCGCTTTTGGTGGAATTACAAAAGATGCAATTGAAGCATTAAAGGGAAACAAACCCGAAAGCTTTTCAAATGAATATTATTTTAACAATGTTGATTACAAAAACATGTTTTTGCTTTTCAACGGCAAGCATCCTAACGATACGATTGATTATCCGAAATATCTTTCACAACTTCAACAAATAGGATTGAATAAAATTGCTGAAAAGAACGGACTTTCAGTAGAAGACAATTTACGCTTAACATCAACATCTCACTTAAGCGAAGTGGTTTATCTGATATTAAAAGGTTTAACTAAATGTTTTACAAATAAACAATGACAAGTGAGTTATTAAAAACAAATAGCAAAAACAAATCGGTTTTGATACTTACGAAAAAAACAAAGCCTAGTATCGCTTACAATACTTATTGGAAATTTGCAGCAGAGAGACAGAATGTATTTTTCAAAAGGTTTAATGGCGAAAGTTCTCCTTGGACGAAAGACAAGATACTTAATGAATACAAGTTCACAAATGTGTACAGAGTAACCGATAGAGTAAGTCAATACTTAATTAAGAATGTGATTTATAAAGGCAGTCAAAAACCCGAAGAAGTTTTTTTTAGACTAATACTTTTTAAAATTTTCAATCGCATTTCAACTTGGGAAGTTTTAGAATTCGAGTTGGGCAAAATCAGTTTCAAAGATTATTCTTTCAAACGATATGACAAGGTACTTTCGGAAATGATGCAGAATAGAATCCCTATTTATTCTGCTGCTTACATCATGTCATCGGGCAGCTCAACTTTTGGTTACGAAAGGAAACATCAAAATCATTTGCGGTTAATAGAGAAGATGATAAAAGAAAAAGTGCCCTACAAACTTCAACATTGTAAAAGCATGAGTGAGGCATACAACCTTTTACATTCTTATCCAACCATTGGAGATTTTTTAGCCTATCAATATGTAACCGACATCAATTACAGCACACTCACAAACTTTACAGAAATGGAATTTGTGAAAGCGGGTCCAGGAGCAAAGGATGGAATTGTAAAATGCTTTAAAGACTTTGGCGGATATTCATTTGAAGATATTATTCACCTCATGGTAGAAAATCAAGAGCAGGAATTTGAAAGGTTAAATTTGGATTTTAAAAATTTATGGGGAAGAAAGTTGCAGTTGATTGACTGCCAAAACATTTTTTGTGAAGTAGACAAATATTCAAGAGTTGCTCATCCTGAAATTGAAGGTGCGTCAAACCGTATAAGAATAAAGCAGAAGTACAAAATTCAACAAAATGAATCTATCGAGTATTTTTTTCCTCCAAAATGGGGTATAAACATTTAAAAACAACAATATGGCAGATCAACACAATATTTTTATTAGTCATTATGGTAAAGATGACGAACATTTACAATCATTAAAGTCAAGGCTTAAAGACAAAGGCTTTAACGTTAGAAATTTTTCAGTTGACAGCACTAATCATAAAGATGGTAGAATACCTTCCGATGCTGTTGTTGAACGTTTATTGAGAATGCGAATTAGTTGGTCTAGTACATTCATATGCTTAATTGGCCCTAAAACACACACTAGAGAATGGGTCAATGACGAAATTAAATGGGCTCATGAGCAAGGTAAAAAAATAGTAGGTGTTTATGCTCACGGTTATTCAGGAACTGCTGAACTTCCCGAAAACCTAAAAGAATATGCTTCTGACATTATTGGGTGGAATTCCATTGAAAAACTTGGAGATATTATTACCGGTGAAAATATTCCTTTTGAAAATCCCGATGGAACTACTGCAACTCCCTTGTTCGTTCGTCCAAATATAAAATGTTAATCGATGGTAGTATACTCTTATGTTATAGAACACGATTTTGGTTTAGCTCCAAATCCATTCGGACAATATTGCACATTAGCAGTATGCAAACCGAAAATAAGGAAGAGTAGTAAGTTAAAAATAGGAGATTGGGTTTTGGGAACAGGATCAAAAGCACTTGAAATATCAACTGGTAAAAAAGGGCTACTGAGTAAATTGATTTATGCAATGCAAGTAACAGAAAGAATAACATTTGATGAATATTGGTCCGCCCCGAGATTTCAATATAAAAAACCAAAAATGAACGGTAGTCGTGTTGCAATGTTTGGCGACAATTTTTATCATAAGGACGAAAATGGCAATTGGATACAAGAGGATTCAGCACATAGCATGCAAGATGGAACTTGCCACCAAGGTCATTTGAAAAAGGACACTAGTGGGCAGAATGTTCTTATATCCGAACATTTTTATTATTTCGGCACCAATGCACCAACTATTCCGAAAGAGTTTCTTGAGATTTGCAAGGAAGGCATCGGTGAAAAGAAATTTGAGAATATTCAACTTGCAGACGATTTTATTAATTGGGTAACTGTCAAATTCAATACAGGAATTCATGGTGATCCTTTGAATTGGGAAAGAAATAATCAATTAAGTTTATTCTGATGACGCCCTAGGCGGTCATTCAAACTTGCAGGCCAAAAAAAACCAAAGCACAGTTCAAAGATTTCACATGAGTATGCCTTTCCAATCGCACTGACACAGCGATATTGGATAGATAAGAAATGACCCAGAAATAAGTGGGCAACGTATAACAGTGGCAACTTTTGCACAACTCTATTTTGTTTAAAAAAGCAACTTGTTGGGGGCATTTATAAGGTCGATAATTTTAAAAACAAACCGAGTGGATTATTTTGTCCTGAATACCTATTGGGATTATTAAAAGTTCAAAATATAAAAAGTAACACACATTAAAAAGAAAGGTTATCATTTAAATGATAACCTTTCTTTTGCCTCTTGAAAATTAGTTACTTGACTAAGTATTTAATTTGTAACACGTGGCTCAATTTCATCAAATTTAACGCCACTGGTAACAGGGCCTTTTCCAACTTGTCTTTTTCTTGCATACCAAGTATATGTTCTTCCATTAAACCACCTAGCTCGTTGATATGAGCCGGTAACTTGAACAGATTTTAAAGCCATTTCTTCGTTGTTAATGTATAATGAATTCAAAGCACCAGCAACACTCGAAGTATTTCGTAAAATCATTGTTCTTGGGGTTGTGTATTCCTCAGTATCATATCCATCAATAATTTGTTCAATACGCCCACGCATTAGTGAGTATGTTCTCCCATTTATTGCTATTGAATTTACGTTTACAAAAGGAATCCAATTGCCTGGTACGTTGTTACCAATTTTATATGATATAACGCTGCTATTAGCTAATAGGGTATTAGGTGACATTGGACTTAGTGCCTGTTTAACTATATCAAATTGTCTCAAAAAAGCATTCTCCGCATCTATAATGCTTTTTCCGGTGTGCAGTTGATTGGGCACTATTTCCTCAATACCCCATACAATATTTGCAAGTTCATCAGCCATAAAACTTACTTTTTCAAAAGGTTCACTTTCTAAACTTGAATGCAAAGAAGGGGCTATAAATAACTTCCCATCTGTGTTTAGTTTACTATCTAAATCAACTACAGAATCCATGTTAAACATGCTCCACTTCCACCATGAAGAGGAAGGACCTTCACCAGCTCGTTCTATATGCGTTAATTCACCAAAAACATCTTGTACCTGAAGATTTTCAGCCTCTAAAATACTTCCAACCAAAGTGTCAATTGGAATTACAAACCAATCATTTCCATGGCTTAAGGCAAACTCTTGTAAAGAGAGTTTACTTGAGTTTCTAAGATTGGTTTCTAAATACTTTAAATCTATATCCCTGTCTTCAAATTGCCACCAGCGCTCATTAGTCATTCCTTTAAAAACTAGTTTAGTAGGAAGTAATGTTTTTGTCTCAGATTCAAATATGTTCGCATCTGAAATATTGGAATCAGGCAGTGTACTTGGTGCCTCTAATATGTTAAAATTATACCAATCCAAATTGCCACTTGATAACTCTTTTACCTGCAAAACAACCTGCTCGGATCCATCAGAATTTAAAGGGGCAGATACATTAAATGAATAGTCTAAAGAACCATTACTCCAATAAGTTGGTTCATTATCACCTTTAAAATAAATGGTGTTAACCCATTCTAAAAAATTTGTCTCTATTTCGTCAAATACACTTGCATGTGTCGAACTAATTCCTTGAATATCTTTAGCGTGAATTGCGGATGCTCCTGTTAAATCCAAGTAAAGCTTATATCCGTCAAAAGTGTTGTTTGCGCTTAGGGTATTTAATGTAACCAAAACTTTGTCACTATTATAGCTCAAGTCATCAGTAGTTAAAGATGCTGAACTTGGAGGTAGCGAAATTGAATACGCTGCTTTAAATACATTTAAGTAAGCAGTAAATTGGGTAAGATTTGAAGCAAAACTTCTCCTCATTAGCTTAATCCAATAGTTACCTAATGTAAGTCGAGTTCTAAAATCAACAACTAATGGCATCCGCTCTACTCTCGCTTCCAATGGCACATTACTGTTATACTCAACAGAAGAATTTACAGTTGCCTGAAGACGATTAAGTTTGGTTTTATTTAAAGCCACTTTAACACTTATTGGTGTTCCGGCATCTTCTGCATTATACTCACCAACTCTATTTTGTTGTGTAAGCATCCACAAAGCATCGTGAACCTGAGCTTTAATTGTTTCTGTCATGCTTGGTGCAGTTATACTGCTTTCCAAACGTGTTTGACTTACTAAGTCTATACTAGTTGTACTATACGTGCTCATCTTTAATACTTAAAAAAGTTCTGAATTAAAAAAGCCAATGGTTGTGTTATTTTCTGTTGCCGGTAAAAATGGACCCATTGTTTTTGCCAATACCGTTGCACTTAATGATGAATAATCCTCTCCACGTTTTTCTGCTAAATTGTATGTTTCTACTACAATATCACGTAAAGTTTCGATAGCCCATTCACTGCCAATTACAGGATGCATTGCCAATAGTAAACATTGTGGTGCTTTACTTTGTGGTTGATCGTAGTGAAATGCCAAACCTGCCGTTGTATTTTCAAGTGGTATAGTTTCAGTCCAACTATCAATAGTTAATGCAACATGGTTACTTGTAGCATTTAAATTATTTTTAAAATAATCATTCGCATTTATAACAATGGACAATCTATTATTTAAATTCTCATTTGTAGTGTTTACACTAATGCCCAACCACCTGTCATCACTTGTTGATACAGCAGGGTGTTGAACAGGTGTTAAGCTCCAATTATCAAATCCAAAATCAGTGCTATAAAGTGCTGAAACATCTTGAAGTAAACTATAACTCAATATGTTTTTCCTAACCATTGATACACCATAAAACCATTTATCCATAATTAACGATCTTTTCTTTAAAAAAACATCAGTTGTATCTGTTGATGGTATATGGTCTAATAACAAGTTTCGTTCATAAGATTCTACATTATTCAAACATCTGTTTAGTGAGACATGTATATCTTGATCCAACTTAAAGTGCGGTATCATTTTATACCCTCCACCTAATATATATTCGGCTAATTGACTAGCTACTTTTATGAATTTATTCACTTCTTTCTTGCTAGCACTAGGACTTGGTAAACTATAGTCAAAGTCTTCTAATGCGATTATTCTTGCCTCATGTGATAATTTCTTGGCTATTGCAATTTCTCTCAGATTAAGATAAGAATTCGCTTCGTTATCTAATGCTTTTATAAATACTGAGTAATTTAATAAATCAGTTTCGTTTGCTTCATTAACAGACTTATTAAATAAATATTGCCAAAAATCTTTTGCTTCGTTACAATGCCAGCTTGCAATTAAATTAGGGGCTGAGCCTAAATCTTGAAACTTGTCACTATCTATTTCACCCAAACTTCTAGGTATGTTCCAGAATCTAATTCCCCAAATTGAACCATTAAAGTTATTACCATATCCAGTTTCTGGATTAGCACCAATAACTAACATATCACCAGATTGACCAGTATAACTAGGCAATTGAAAAAACGTTCTATCATTTTCTATCCCATCTATTACGGCTTTTATGTTATTTTGGTCTATCACAATGGCTAAATCATGATAATTACCATCTATTAAATCAACATCAATATCATCAAAGTAAGTTGTGTTTCCATATACAAAAGCAATTCGCCCATCTTGAGTAAGGCATAATTTAAAATTTGAACTTGGATCGTTATAATTAAAAGCAGAACTTAGTATGGTTTGATAATCATCTGATACTTGTTCGCATTTAAACATAACTTCTATTGTACATGGTACTTGAAAAATAAAATCCAATTGTTGCCCATCAGCAATACCATAACCTATTCCGCTACCATAGTTCCGTACAAATCTTCCAGTTGTATAATTGGAATCAGGGCTTAATACACTCCATGTTGAGATACTAGAATCAGCTGAATTGTACACCATGTTAGTACCACCTGCATAGTTTTGCATTTCTAGGTTTAATGCGGTATTTTTTAATTCTATCCAAGAGGTTAATTCCGTCAATTGTTTATTCAAAGTTTCAACTAATGCACTAACTCTATTGTATATATCATCTAGGTCATACCTATCTTCGACATTTTCTACATTTGAAACACCGGTCCAAAAATCACTTGTTTTAGTTGGAGTGGAATTTAAATAAAACACCTTTAGCTGTTTGAGTAGCGGCACTAAATCATTAACTGAAAATGAACTTGAAGAATTTTTTAAATCAAAGTGTATTTCAACATTTATATCCGGATTTAAAGTGAAGTTTTCTTGAACATATTTACGAATCATCTTACTTACAAAAGATTCGGGATTAAACATACCGTCTACATCCAAAACCAAGTCAATTGGATGTAACTGCAGGTTATTCAGAAAAACATGAGCCTCTTGGGGTTGATTATTTATAACATAGGCTATTTTAAGTGATACATCACCAGCATTTGGCAGTATAGAAATCAGCCAATTGTTGATGGTAGGTTCTGTTTTGGCTCTCCAGGTTGGTTCAATACCTCCCCAAGTTGTAGTATACAAATTCTCACCATTATTGGATGTTACAAATGGAGTAAATGTATGCATTACACTATTGGTTAATAAAATTCCATTTTTAGGGGTTTTTAAAATATCAGGTTCCGGAGGATAAGTTCCTGCTGTTAAAGCATCAGATAATTTACCTGCTTTTTCTGAATTGCCTAACATTATTTGATAGGCACCTTCGGCAGTTGCTAAATCGGCAATAGCATCTAAAATATTAGCTACATAACTTATTGCATTGTATGCTTCTGTTGTATTTAGATTTGGAATACTTGATAAAGCCGGGATGGCTGTAAAAATATTTGTTGTATGTTGTTTGTATGCTGCAATTAATTTTAATCCATCTACAACTATTCCTACACTATTTGTATTGGTTGAACCAACCAAGGAATCCGTTTTAAACGCATCTCTAAAATAATATGTGTGGTCAGCTATATTCAAATCATATAATTTTTTCTCGAAATAATAACCCAATACAAGATCAATGCGCTGACCATTTCTCACTGCATCAAGCACCTCAAGGGCTTTTTGCATACGTTCTGAAGAAATGTTTACTGATAAAAAATCAGGTTTAGCATTATTTGCTTTAGTTACGTAAACACTCTTTAAAAAGGCTGCGGCCGCCGCATGTGTGATTGATGGTGCTAAAACAAATCCATTATTATCACTTCTTGTGTATACAGGATTTCCAGTCAGTGAATCGTAATGAGCAAGAGTCAGCCCAATATCTTTTCTCTTAACATTTTTTAGCCAACCATAGGCTCCAACATACAAACCTTTATTTCTATTGCTTGGGTCGCCTAGCGTACCTCGCATGTAATTAATGCGCTCGTTAACTAATGAAAGTCGCCATGAGTCAAATCTGAAAATAAATAAATCTAGCGATTCTCTAAACAATAAACCTAAATCGAAGGTTGGTAAAAATTCTATTGCTAATAAATCGATCTTTACATCAACAATGTATTTATATGATGGTAAATCATCTGTTATAGATTCAAAATTCGAATCAATGTAGTCGCCTATTGGCATTCCGCCAGCCTCGTAATATGTATCAAATATTGCCCATCGGCTATTGCCCACGCGGGTTCTAAAATCTGGATAAGGATTTTCATCTCCACCTGCCTCGTAAACTTCATTTTCAAAATTTACGAACTCTTTTTCTTTTCTATCATCACTTGGCACATTTAATAAATCGCAAGCCAAGTTATAATAACCAAGCAACAAAGATTGTCGGCACATTTTAAATAAAAAGGTATTGGGCACATCTTCTTCAATACCTCCACCAATTTCGGTAAAATCTAAATCACGAAGTTGTGTAAGGTTTGCTTGGGCCAACCAGCCTATGTAGTTTTTTGATGTATTTGGAATAACCCTCAGTGGTTCTGTATCTGATTCAGGATAATCATCAACCAAAGGAATACCTAGCTTGCTTGTGGTTGAATGAAAGCTGTATTGTAAAAAATCGGGGATACCGTTTGATTGGGCTAGGTTTAAATCTGAAAAGAAATCGTTACCTGATAACTGCTGTTCATCAAGCCATATTTGTGCATTATTGTTATCACCAATAAGCATTAAATAATTCCACATGTAGCCCGGGCCCAAGCCTTTTCTAATAAAGTAATCTTGCGAAACAGCATGTTTACCTAGTATATCAGCAAAGGTTTGTTCCGGATTATCGGTATTACCAACTGTTTTTGCCAAACGTGCAGTTGCTAATTGAATATCATCAAACTTTCCGGTTATGTTATGAATATTATCTAGTATGTTTTTATTGTTGTAACCTACCGGCCAATTAATGGTTTTAAATTTTGTAGCCGGCAATACACCATAAGGTTGCTTACCTACCCGTATACTTGGTAAAGCTCCTCTAGCACGCACATAATCTGTAAAAAAGTCTTTGGTTTGTTCAATCTCCATATCCATATAGTTTGTATAAACCATATTGCGCAGGTAATAACCACCGGTTGCTTCCCACATAATATTATTCATACGCATGGCATTGGTTATGTCTTTGCCATTGGCATTAAACACATGGTACAAATCACTATACTCTAAACCAATTGCTTCAGCTAAAATCTGACCATCAGTGCGCTCTTTTTTATCCACTACAACATCAAACAATTTCTCATCAACCTCAATTTTTTGGGTTAACTCTCTATCTAAATCAACATGTGTATAGCCAGCATACTTGCTGTCGGTGTTATTGGTTGCTGTGCCCTGTTTTAGTAAACTTATTCCAGCTGTATAATGGTGGTCGTTAAATAAATCGGACACAAGATTTGAACCTAGGTTTTGATCAAAGCTTGGACGAACACCTACTGCAAAAAGTTTTTTTATACCCTTGTTCCAAATAGAATCCGGATCGTTGTAATCTACCGTTATGTCAATATCAAAAGCCATACCCATGCGCTCGGCTTCTGCAAAATCATACATCCATTTTATCCGTTGTTCAAACACTAAGTTGTTGTTACCATCAACTGATATTGACTTTGCATTATCTTGGGCATTAAAGTCGAATCCTACTCTTAGTGTATCGGGTATTTTTTGTCCGGTTTCGGTTAGTATTAATGTATCGTTCTCGTCATACCCATACAACTTAAACCTATCCGGCATTACTCTGGTATATGCTTGCGTTGTGCCCGAGTCTGTTCTGTAACTTGTTATTACCGGAAATGGAAAAGTAGGATTTAAAGGATCTAGGGAATCATAATTATCAGGAATTAATGGAATAGTTCCACTCATATCATCCATGTTAAACCCAATAGGTTTGGTTTGTAATGCAACCCATGCAGCACGTTGCGATTTTTTTGCTGCTATGCATAAGTCTTCCCAAGCCTTAATTTTGTTGCCTTCAATTAATGGATCTGATGCTTGATCTCGTTTGAGGTATTGGTACCAAAATTTATGTCCGGCCGTTTCTTCATCTTCCGTTAATAGTTGTTCATGATCATGTATGGCAATAGCATCGGGGTACAACCTAACACGCAAACGCTTTGGCATAATTGGATAACCCTCGCCACCCGGACCCTCTGATGTATGCAGCGAAGGATTTGCCGGCAAGGCTGAAGTAAACCTAACTTCCATGCGTACCGGAAACAACAATATTGGGTAAGTAGTATCAAGCAATGGTGCCAACTCATCAAACAATCCGGGATTAGTACCATCAAATGCTGTAACATCGCCCTCCTTACTATTCAGTGCTGTTAATGTACTTGGTATTAAGGTGTACATTAAATCGTTTTTTTCGTTAACGAGGTTAGTGGATGGAGTTTCGCCTCTGGCTATTGCGTTGTTAATTTCGCGTTCAACAGCTTTTAGTCTTTCGTTTTGTATAGTTAGTTGTAATTGTAATGCATCTCTATCATTGCGTATGCCATTTAAGTCATCGCGTAGGTCGGTATAGCTCATAAGTTGTGGGTTGTTTTACTGTTTAATAATTTTTTGTGTGGCTGTGCCTTGGGTGGTATTTACTTGCAGGTAATACATGCCTGCTTGCCAAGTTTGTACTTGTATAGGCTCGTTGTTTTTTTGTTGGTGTATTGTTTTACCGGTTACATCTGTAATGGTAATTTGTGTTACAGGGTATGGGCAACTAACTTGCACTTGGTATTTTGCCGGGTTGGGGTAAAGGTTAACTTGTATGCGGTTTGCACGTACATCATTTAAACCTACACTAGGCACCCCATTTAACATCAATAAGTAAAGTGCTCCTTTGTTGGTTCCGCCTTCGTCTTTACCACTGGAACCTACCAATAAATCGGGTATACTATCGTTGTTAAAATCACCTAATGGTCCAATAGTACCGAAATAATCTGCATCAGTAATGGGTTGGTTAAAATTACCAGATAGGTTGTCTATTTTTTGTGCTGATTTTACAGTGCCATCAGCATTCATAAACAAAATGCGCACTGAGCCACCACGGCCTACATTGTAGGTAGTATCAAATGGTGCGCCTACTGCTAATTCATACACTCCATCACCATCTAAATCATTTAGTTTAACTATACTTTGTCCAAATGCATCATTAGGTATTAAATCCTGTAAGCCATTGCTTTGGTAATTAATTCGACTATGACTTTTTACAGTGCCATTAGTGTTTAAATAAGCAATAATCAATCCGCCTAGTGCGCCTAGTGAGCTAACGCTGTCTTTATTGAATCTTGCATAAAAGGCGATATCATTTACTCCATCTTTATTAAAATCACCAATTGAGCCTAAACCATCAGCAATTTTAAGAATCATTGAAAAGTCTCCATTTAAACCGCTGGTATTAGCACCAATTTTTCGAAACGATTTTATATTCTGAACACTATCTAAAAATAAAATATAAATACACCCAACTGCACCATTCAACACCTCACTGTTTGATGCCACTGCTAAGTCAATATGGCCATCATTATTTAAGTCGCCAATATTAGCGAGGCCTGTTCCGAATGAACCGTTATTTGGCAGTGAAGCTATTACATCACGGCTAATTTGCTTAAAAGACTTGACTGTACCATCTGTATTTAAATAAATAATATTTACCACCCCAGTTCGTGAGTTACTTCCACCAGCCTCCGTATCACCTACGGCAATATCATTTATACCATCACCATTTAAATCTCCCATGTTGGTAATTGATGATGTGAATGCCGTTGAGAAATAAATTCCACTTAGCCCTTGTTCCTCACCTATCAATTTGTGCGATTTAACAGTACCATTGGAATTCATAAATAAAACAGCCAAAAAGGGTTTAAAACTCACTGGATCCCATATGTTTGTTGCAATATCATCTATACCATCTTTATTAATATCACCCAAATTGGTTGATACTGAACCAAAGCCAATATTCTGCCCTGATAAACCAGTAAAACCACCTGTTGTAGCGCTGATTTTATAAAATGACTTAACAGTGCCAAATTGAGCATGAATAAACTGATGCGTAGCGAGGAAAAAGACAAAAAGAACTATTAGATTTTTCATAATCTTATTTTATTAAAAACTATAAATTAGGTAACATATCTGCTGAATGAATCATTACTCTTGTTGCATCACGATGCATTGCATAGGCCATATCGGCCGAGTTCCTTTTCCAATTTATCTGTTTATCCTCAAACTCTACTTTAATTGGAGTTACACCAGTTGCTGTATTTGCTATTATTACACCCTGGTTGTTTAAACTCGTAAATTGAATATGACCTCCTTCTTCAACTCCAATATGGGGCCATGAAAGCTGATTCCATTGCTCAATGGTTGTATTAAAGGGATTGGAGCGATCAGTTGTCAAATCAGCACCAAAGTGCGGTTCGGTTAGTCGTTCTTCCATTACAAAATACCAACCAGCATTTGTACCAGTGCCAAAAGCAGAATCGCCTTTGGCATCTGTATAGGTTAAATCAAAACCTACCAAAAACACATCGGGTTCTACACGTGCTGTAAATATTGGTTTGCGTATTTTGTTGGTATCTTCCATATCTGCAGAAATGTCTGTACTTAGTAATGGTCTTACTATGTTACGGCCATTAGGGTGCCATTTAGCCTTTGCTGCATAAATTGCAGTATTGGGGTACCTGCGCAATAACTCGCCACGCATGGTTAATACTATTTGGTTACTTGGTGGTGTGGTACGGCTGCTATTGGCACCTATCGCACTTAATGCACCTGTTTGCGTTGGGCCGGTTCGCCATTTATGCACGGGATGTATATCCATTAATCCTTGGTTAGAAGCCAAAGCTTTAAAATTACCACCTTGTAAGCCATTTGCAAAATCCCAGAAATGACGGAAAGGTGTACCGCGCTGGTCGGTAGGGTAACCACGCCATGTTAACTCCCGGTTAATTTCGCAATTTACACCAAGCATGTATGCTTCCATCATTTTTTGGTTGGCCAATAATAAACTAACGCTATTATCGGTAATGTATTTTAAGCCGGGCATAAGGTACTCTGTAGAAATTTCGGCCAATGGTTTGTACATAGGTGCTACAATAGCAGGTGCAGCCATTACGGGCTTTACATCGTTAAACGAAGCTGTTGTACCATCGGCCCCGTTGCGCACAAATAATTTATTGGTGTAGGCTTTTACACTTTCTGCAGGGTTTATTTTTTCTTTAATTTCTTGTGCAGCTACAGTAATGTCAAAAGCAGGTGCAGGTGCAGGCAATGTTGGTAGCGTACCAATATGTTGGTGTAACCCCGAAGCTATGCTTATAAAATTATTAGCGGCAGAAGTATTGGCACCACCCGTAGATGCCGTTATAAAACTACCAGGTTGGCTTAATGAAAACTTATTGTGCGAAGCAATACTATTTACAAAACTTGCACTAAATTGACTTTGCGGAATAGCCGTGATAGATGCATGCCCGGTTGGGGTATGCATGGGTGGCGAAACCTGAACTGTGCCGCTGTTAATTTGTGCTATTAAATTAGCTGCAAATTGGCCACTTGTGCCGGCAAATAATTGTTTTACGGTTACACTACCCGGCCTTATTAAACGCCTAAATGCAGCCGAGGTTACATTTGCGGGTAAATTACTTTGAGCCATGGCAGCCGTGTAAGTTACTGAGCCCAAAGCAGGAGAAACCATTTTACTTAACAATGAAGAAGACAGGTTAACCACTTCTTCATCTGTTAAAGAGGCAATATTTTTTTCGTAATTGGCACGCATGGCAAATTGCGCCAAAGCCAAGGTGTTTAGTGTTTTGTTTTTTTCTATCACATCTCCTACTTGGTCCCAAGCTTTTGCCATATAATCTTCTTGGTAGCGCCTTACTACCTCGGCACCAAGTCCGGCCATGGCCCTGTAACGTGGGTCGAGATTGATGCGTGTAAACCAATTTACAGTAGTGGTATTTACCGTTGTGGCAGGTATATGTTTTGCTCCATACAAAGGTGCAGATACCACAGGGTCATCAGTAGGATTTGATGTTAAATAAGACTCTTGTTGGTTAAGGTAATCCTTTAATGCCACCAAATAATCGTTGCTTTCATTAAGTTCCCATTGCGAATCGAAATCTAAAGCATTATCGTTAATAATGGGTTTTAATATGCCTTCTAATGTTAGCGTACCATCTGTTATGGTAGGTGGTAGATTATTGTATAATGACGGATGACCGGGGTCTTGAATCTCTAAAGGGCGGTGCCCGGTTTCGGGACCTAAATATTTAGGTTTAATTTTATTAACCAACGATTCAAAATCATCATTGTTACCTGTTGAAAAACTCCACTTGTAATAAACAGGATAAAACTGGTTGTATCCTCTTATACTTGGGTTATCAATGGTTGATACTTGCATATCAGTATCGGTTAAATCCCATGCCGATTTTTGTATGCTGATGTCAGTAGTTTCGAAACCTAACCCGGCTCTGCGACCTAACTCAAAAGTAGGTATTAAAAATGCATGGTATTGTTTGTTGGGTTTTAACCTACGTGGGCAAAGTACCCTTGATAAAGCAATATCAGGATTGGCTGCCTTATCAGCCTTAACGGCTGCTTTTAAACTTTCTAATGTAGGAGCTGCTCCGTAATTTCCATTTACTTGCACATGGGCCCAAGCCCACATTTGCTGAGGGTTAGGAAATACCAGCGAAGGTTTTTGTTTTAACTTAATAACCGATAATGGGGCATTGGGCAAATCTACTTGCTCAAATTCCGAATCATCTAAAACCACTAAACTTAACCAAGGACGCAACTTCTTTTGATCGCCATCTGTGGCCGCTTTTAAAGGTGTGTAGCGCCAAGGAAAGTCTTCCTCATAAAACTCTACATAAGACAGGTAATTAGGTTCAAATACATTTACACCTGCGGGTGGACTTGTCCTAATAACAGCAGCTGGGTCGATACCTAATATATCGCCAGGGCCATACAATTCAATTTCTTTTGAAGCAAAATCAGGAACAGTAAATGGTGTTAAGCCATCTGAATCTTTCATTTTACCTGCAAACTGAAAATTTAAAGAAATAGCATTTCTTTGGTTGCCGCCTGCTGTTGGGTTTGTTCCAAAATTATCTTCGGTAGTTATCCCGGTTGCAATACCATATCTGATATGCGGTATATAGGTTATATATGTTGGTGTTGACATAAGACTATTCTATTTCTGACGTGTGAAGTATTAAAGTAGCATCTCTTTGTATTGGGTTGGTTTGGTAGTATTCTTTTTGGTATTGCTCTGCATCCCAAATATTGTTGAATACAACAGTACCGTTTATGTTGGTTAAATTAGTTTTGCTTAACACTGCGTATCCATGAGGTTTCTCTTCAATTATCTCGGGTCCGTGTGTAGGTTTTTGGTTGGTTTGAGCTGAAAAAGACATATTTCTTACTGTTGCACCAATGTTATGTCTATCCAAAATATCAGGTGATATTTCTACCACACCATTTTCTGACCTTTTTCCTCTATCAAAAGCTAGCTCATTAAACACAATGCGTTTGCTGTTACCGTAATAAAACTCCAAATCAGATGCGCCACTAATTTCAACACCAGAAGGTAAATTTATGTAGGCACCTTTTGAGGATAAACGATCGCTTGAGTTTAAGTAGAAAAATTCGCCACGAGGAAATAATTCAGTAGCCGTTTTTTTACTCAGGGTATTTGTTCCATCGGTAATGTTACCAAACGAAACATGAACATGTTCATCGCCCGGGTTATTTTTCCAAACTTTACCGTTACCATATTTTTGAACCGTGGTATTTAATGGAATAAGTTTTTGACTAAACCTGATGCTTCCAAATGGATGAACAATAAAACTATCGTTTTTATTATCGACCACTGATACCTGGGCTAAATTTTTACTTGGTGGCGTTACGCTCCAATTGGCTTTATCTTTTAATGCTCCTTCAAGCAACTCCTTTAAAGCATAATATTTTAATTCAGGTTTTGCACCGCTTGATAATGTGATATCAAAATCAATTTCGTAATCAATCCACAACACTTCAAACTTAACAGAGCCATACGCTTGCCAAGGGTTTGGACCACTTAATGTAATGTTGGCGCCAAGGTTAAATAAGGTAGTATCCCAAGCTTTAATACACACATTAGCCCAAATATTTGCCACAAAAGAAAATGGTGCAAACATAAATAATGCATCAAAACCAGCACCTCCTTCGGCACTAAACTTTGATATGCGTGCTTTGGCTTGTAATGAAGAACCAAACTGAACTGAATTGGTAGTTATTGCAAAATAACTTTGCAAAGCCATAGAAGCGTTAGATGACGAGAAGCCCATACCAATGCGTGACATTGGTAACAAATTCATTGGTGGTGGCGTGTATGCAGGATGGAAACCACCAACAGAATATAAGAAGTTAGCGTTTTGGCCCCAATACAACCTAAGTGCAACACTACCGGTTATTGCAAAAGCAAGGAAATAAGATTCATATATAAATGCATCAAACGATAATTGCTTTTTACCAAGATCTAATGTTCCTAAGAAGTTTACTTGCAATTTCAACATTGGTTCATCACCATCCGGTAAAACAGCACGAATAACACCTAGTAAGTGTAATGATACCGGAGCCGGTAATTCTACTACCAAGGCTACATCGCCCACAATTACATTGGGCTTACCCCAACCAATTTTGGCCATAGGGCCAATTAAAAATCTACCCTTTTTAACTGGGAAAGCAGCACTAATATCCTGTATTATTTTTTCGCCATTTTTGGCTATGTCTGTTGGGAATAAAATATTGGCCAACGAGTTATCAATTACTCCTGCGCGCAATACATCAACATTGCTTGTACGGTTTAAACCTACCATACCTCCAATGGCATTTAAGGTAAAGCCATACCCTAACTCAAATGGTGGATTAAACTCCCCTGTAAGTATTATTAATATAGAATAGCCATCACTTCCATCCGGCATTTTGGTACTTAATATACCAATGGCTTTAAACTTGTAATCAAATAATTCTACTTCTAATGCTCCTGAGTAGGTAGACTTTTCTTTATCATAACTGAAGTAACCTGCACCTTTTATAAAATCATTTTTAATGCCAATACCAACACCGGTAGGCGATACAAAAGAAAGATCAACCTGCATTGGTCCTAAATTACCACCACCATTGGGGAAAGAAACATTGGTTTCTATCCCTGCACCGGTTACACTTCCGGTTATAGGGCCAAGTTCTAACGAAGCATTAACTGTGGTTGTTATACTTATGCCATTATCTTGAGCTTCTTTAATTTTTACTTTTAATAAGTGTAGCGTAAACGCATCGAGTATTTTTTTATCAAGCGGGATTTCTACAAAAAATCCTTCTTCATCTGTAAGCGTTGCGTTAACATCATTTGGCCAAGTAAATGTAATATCGTAATTGTTATCACCTTCTTGCATCAACAAAAACTCTTCTATATTGATGGTCTCCGGTATTATAGCATCCAATTTACCTAATGTGCTTAGGCGCTCAATTTTGCCTTTACTGCCAAACTCCCACTTGCCATCTTTTTTCGCAAGTTTAAGTTCTTTTAAAGTAATATCCATTTGTGAGCCCACACCGAGTAAAATACCATTTTCATCTTCAGAAGAAATGATGATTTCGTATCCATCTCCATCCCACGACATGCTGAAGCTTAACTCTGCATCTTCATCTGTATTTTTATCAATTAATCCGGCTATTACTAAGGTGCCGGTTATGTCAGAATCAACTAAACTGTTTTTAGAAAACGTTGCACTAAAAGTATCGAAAGTTATGGTTAACCCAAACAAATCAATTTCTAATACATCATTACCTTGTATACCTATAATACCCGACAAACCACCCTCGGTACCAATTAATAAATCGGTTCCTTTAATTTCAATTGCTTCTGATGATGCGCTTCTTGTCCACTCATCAGGTAAATAAATAGTAGCATCTTGAACAAAAACACCATTAAACTCAACACTTCTTCCATCAGCATCAGCCTCCGGAATATTTTTAGTTTTACTTAAATCAACTTTAGCACCTGAAAATTCAACAGTAAATCCCGTTTTGCCAATGTATGATTTAGGAAATTCAAACGTTACATTGTCTTCAAAATCAAACTCAAAACCCTGTTTGTTTCCATAGCTCATGCTGATATCTCCGGTAGCAACTAGAGCTGACTTTGCATTCTCATCTTCTTCATCGTAAGGTATTAAAATACTCCTAGGGAACTCTAAACTCAACTCATTTATACCAAATGAGGCTTTAAACTGTGGTGTTAAAATTTCGAGTAGATTGTCTAACGAGAAAGTACCCATTACTCCACTAAAAAGTAGTTGTACCTTTTCGAAAATTTCATCGAAATCTACACCTACAACACATGTGGTTGTTATTAATAGCGGAATACTATTGCTGGTGTTTGCAGCCTGTAAATCCGTTATTAAATTATCTATAATTTGTTCGGTGGTTGTACCGGTTAAAGTAACACTTCCATAACCTGAAAAATTATCTTTAACATCCTGCAAAAAAGCTGCTAAAGGGTCTTCTGCATCCCAATAAAACGCATCAATTGCGGCATACAACAATTGTTTATCGTTAATACCGGTTACTTTTAGTAAAATGTCTACATAATCTGCTGCATCAGTTGGGATATCATCAATACTAAAGCCTCTTAGGTATTTTAAAATAATCCATTTGTACTCTAATGTAAAAGCAAACCCACCTGAGTTTTTATTTATGGCCACATTAAAATCGCCAAATGGAATTCCAAACTCACCATTTTGGTCCAACTGCAAATTCATGCTGTAGTAACCTGCGTCACCATTGGCACTTTTGTGTACCTTGAGGTTAGCATAATATAGTTTTGAAAATATAGTACTCAAATTACCCGTTAACCCGGGTATTTGAGGTAACTCACTAAAGGGTATAAGCGAGGATATGGATGGTTTATAGTTGGTAGGCATGGTTAGTTGTAGATCTTTTTGTTAATGACTATGCATTTGCTGTAGTTATTACGTCTTATGTCGTATAAAAAACTTATTGGAAAAACCTTATCAATTTCTCGTGATTTCAAGGGTGCAACATATAATGAGTCTTTCGAAACAAACAGGAGATGCTCTCTCCATAACTCTATCCGTTCGACATTTAAATTAATTTTTTTTGACCATTCATGCTCTTTTGTTTTAATATTAAAACATTTTAAGCTGTCATTGATAGAATAATAAACGTAAGGATAGCTTATATTAACGTTAGTTTTTGCAAATCCTTCTACGTTTTTTTGTATTTGAAAGTTCATCCTATTTGAACTTACATCTATAAAATCAATGGTTTTAAGTGTTTGAAAAATCACATGCTTTATTCCATCTGTTTGAATGTTTGCATCAACAAAAGTGAAGTCAGGGGAAACAATGATACCCTCTGATTTATTTCTTGAGTATTTCCTTTCCCATATTTTATTTTTTGTTTTTAAGTCAACACAAGCAATTGTAATTACATATCCGTCATTTTCTTTAGAACGTTCTATTTCTGACTTAATAAGGTAATTTTCTATTATTGCCAATTCAAAACTACTTTTTCTCAAAGGCCATTTCCATAATAGCTCACCTGATTTATAATTAAACAATTTTTTCCCCTCATCATCCACAAAAATGACATAATCACCTGATGTCAGTAAAAATTCAGGGAGGCTTAATGGTGCAATAGTTTGATAATCCTTTTTGTGGGCAACCTTCACTAGTCCATAACTTACAAAATCATAGCCGTAAGCAAACTCTTCATCATAAGCAAAAAAACGTACTACTGAGCTGGTATATGGCGCGAAATTCCATACTAATTTATTAGATGTATCTTTTAATGATGACAATAACAACATTTGTTTTAAGAGAACATGGTTTCCATTTTCATCTGTTGGTGGTCCATCTAAAAAACTAGAGAGTACTATTGTGTCATTTATAAAAAAAGTATAATCCTTTGAATAGTGAATATTAGAATCTATCAGCTTTAGATTAAAATAATTAATAAAATCTAAATCAGTTAAATGGTCTTTTTCCGAATGATCACTTACTAATAAATTACAGCCTAGAATCATTAAAACTATTAACATACTAAATATTTTTCTGAGTTTATTTAAAGTATATATTCTATTTAAATTTTTCATGTATTTTTTTATTAACACGTCTGTATGTATAAGCATAATAACTATTGGATTTATACTTTAGTTGATATGCTAGTTTACCTTTGTTTTTCATTTCAACCATTGAATTTGTATTCAAATGAATGTCTTTAACATCATGTAATTCGTTTCCTGGGTAAAGCATTGCTATAGGAGCTAAAATTCTAGCATCTTGACCATATCTTGTATTTTCTTTAGTATCCTTTGTTAAATCAGAGTTATACAAATTACTATAAATTGGTATTTCTGCTGGTTTAAACAAATTCCATAAGAACAATGTTATTGGGGATGCTTGAAGGGATAGTGCAATTTCGAATAAATCCAATCTACTGTTAAAAATAATATTAAGTAGACCTAAAGCATTCGGATAGTTTGATTTAAAATAATTATAGACTGGAAATGCAATTACAGATTGCTCCCATATTATGAAGTCTCTATCAAATTTATAAGCCTCAATCCCCCTTAATCTTGCATTCCTATTTTCACCAAATATTAGATTATGAAATTGGTCAATTGCATAATCTGCAATTTTATGATTAAGTTGGAATAATATAGACCTTAACTTTATTAAGACTTCTATATTTAAAATATCGAAATTAGCGGTAAGCCCTTCATCATAGAGGTCAGACAAATCACTAACCAAATAATATGCCCCTTTCATCCACATAATATCATGTTGTCTAACTTTATTAATAGACAAATCAGCCCATCTGTAAAAGTCTTTAACTTGTTCAAAAGGCAGTAAGCGGCCTTTCCATTGATTTAATACAATTGCCGTACAAGCGCTTTTCCAATATATATTATTTGTTTCTCTATCTCTGGTTAGCCAGTAACCATCACTTCGGTTCCATGTTGACTCGCTCATTGCATTACTAATGCCAACTTTCGAGGCATACATTGCATAATCTTTTACCTCATAATCCCATAAAGGAGGCACAACCTTCTTTGGTTTGATTGTTGATGTTTTTTGAAATACTTGTTTGCTGCTAAATGTGGCCATAAGCGTTCAATATTAAAGACGGAGTAAAAGAATGGTTGATAGTATTAAGTACATTACTATTAATTTGGTATCCCGTTAAGGAAAGTTCAATTTCCGTATATTGTATATCATTATCACCTAATAAATGTAGATATGATGATACGGCCAGATAAACGGGAAGTTTTTGATAATATAATGACGAGTTCGAAGCAGTATCAATAATATCCTGAAATTGTTCTAAAGTTAAAGTGAGGCTTGAGATTAAATTTAAATCTGGCTCTACATATAAATCAACAGCATCTGAATGTCTTGATCTATAGTATATAAGAGGTATAGTTTCATTAGCACTACTAACTTCAGTTTTATATAGCAAATTGTTTACATCACTAGAGTTTGAGGCTGCCAAATGTGGAAAACCTAATGGTGTTTCACTGTCTACATAACTAGGAGTGATTCGTTTATTATGTGACTCCCTCAAGGAATTTGGCAAAATAGATAATGTTATAATATCCGAATCTAATGATACCACCAAATTAAACATACCAGATGCTACGTGTGTTTTTCTGAGATCGATAAAAATTGATTGTTCAATATAGACTTGTTTTGTATTTACATTGACAATGTTCTTCAATCGTGTCAAGTCAAAAATACAATCTAATAATCCATCACTTCTAACTTGTGTAGATATTGGAGATGGTAAATTATCAGTTAATAGCTTAGCATACTTTATCTGGACAAAACTAGAAGCCACGCCCGTGGACCAATACAATCCTAAATGAAAAATATTAGTATAATTTTGATTAACTGTTAATAGTTTGAATGCCTCTTTATGACTGAACTCAATTAGAGAATCTGCAACAATGTTTCGAGCAAAACTAAAATAAACAATAGGCTCCGGATTATCACCATTACCACATGGCAAACTAATACCTAATACTTGGTGGTTGGTGCTTGTGGTTCCAAAGCCTATGCCATCCAATATTAATATTGGCCAATTATTGCCATAATAATCTACGGTTGTTTGCGCGCTGCTACCTTTGGTGAGTTTAACATCGGTTGTATTATTTGTTGCACTTATTCCATAATTTTTAAAATAGTTAATGGAAAAATTAAACTCGTTTCTAATATCAATATAAACCTTGTTTTTATTGGTAAACTTAGCCAGGACTTCTGTAACCAAATTACTTTCCTTTTTTAGTGCTGCTGTGGTACCGGAGAAAACCTTT
>CANHDN010000008.1 GCA_947459415.1 Bacteroidota bacterium | reverse complement strand
CCATCTTCGCATACTTCTTTAATGAATTTTTCTGCCAATAATGGAATATCGTCGCGCCTTTCGTTTAAGCTTGGAACATGAATTAATATTACACTCAGTCTATGATATAAGTCTAGTCTGAAATTACCTTTTTCAATTTCTTTTAAAAGATTTTTATTGGTAGCGGCTATCACACGAACATCTACTTCAATGTCTTTCTCTCCACCAACGCGGGTAATTTTGTTTTCTTGTAAGGCTCTCAAAACCTTAGCCTGAGCAGATAAACTCATATCGCCTACCTCATCTAAAAAAATAGTGCCTTGATGAGCCTGCTCAAATTTCCCAATTCGTTGTTTAATGGCAGAAGTAAAGGCTCCTTTTTCATGTCCAAATAATTCGCTTTCAATAAGTTCTGATGGGATTGCAGCACAATTTACTTCAATTAAAGGATTTTTTACACGTAAACTCTTTTCGTAAATCCATCTTGCTACTAATTCTTTTCCAGTTCCATTCTCTCCAGTAATTAAAATGCGAGCATCTGTTGGTGCTACTTTATCTATGGTATCTAAAATATTTTTGATAGCCGGCGATTCACCTATGATATCTCTTGTTTTGGAGGCTTTTCTTCGTAATACTTTGGTTTCAATTACTAATTCTTTCCTATCTATGGTATTACGGAGTGTAATCAGTAATTTATTTAAATCAGGTGGTTTAACGATAAAGTCGAAAGCTCCTTTTTTTGTTGCTTCTACCGCCATTTCCACATTCCCATGACCAGATATCATTACAAACGGTAGGTCCTCATCTATTTCTTTGGCTTTACTTAATACGGTCATACCATCCATTTTGGGCATTTTGATATCGCACAAAACAGCATCATATTCTTCGTTTTCTATTTTTTGTAAGCCCTCTTCTCCATTTGCTGCCTCATCTACCTGGTAGCTCTCATATTCTAAAATTTCTCTTAGCGTATTTCTGATAGATTTTTCATCATCAATAATTAGTATTCTTGCCATAACAAAATATTTGTTTGCTTGTAAAAGTGAGAAATTTTGTAGTCAATAAAAACCTTGTTGATATTTGGTTGATTATTTCTCAAACAATGCTTGGGTAGAGGAAACGAAAAAAAGCAAGAAAGAAAGCAGCTATCCCTGCATTTTTACTGCTTCTAAGGTGTTTAGTAACAAACCAACTCGGGTCATTGGGCCAACGCCTCCAGGCACAGGTGTGATATAACTACATTTTGGTGCAACTGTTTCAAAATCTACATCTCCTTTCAATGAATACCCACTTTTGCTATTTAGGTTTTCTACTCGGGTAATACCCACATCGATTACAACTGCACCTTCCTTAACCATATCTGCTTTTAAAAATAATGGAATGCCCAGTGCTGCAATAATAATATCTGCTTCTTTGGTAAAATTTCCAATGTTTTGAGTTTTGCTGTGGCAAACTGTTACGGTACAGTTTTTTTGTAACATGAGCGCACTCATTGGTTTTCCAACGATATCGCTACGTCCTATGATCACACAGTTTTTACCGCTTGTTTCTATGTTATAATGTTCAATAAGTTTTATAACTCCATAGGGAGTTGCGGGTAAAAATGTTTTTAGTCCTTTAAACATCATGCCTACATTCATAGGATGAAAACCATCTACATCTTTTTTAAAATGGATGGTCTCAGTAATTTTTTTTTCATTGATGTGCTTAGGCAATGGTAATTGAACGATGAGGCCATCAATGTTTCTATCTTCATTTATTTTTTCAATTTCTGTAATAAGTTCTGCCTCGCTGATACTTTGGTCAAAACGAATAACGGTTGAATCAAAGCCCACTTCCTTACAATCTTTTTCTTTGGCAGCCACATAAGTCATGCTTGCTCCATCTGAACCAACTAAAATGGCAGCTAAATGAGGTGTTTTTTTCCCTTCCGCCTTGAGTGTAGCTACCTGTTCTTTAATAGATATCTTAATCAGTTTAGATACTTCGTTCCCATTTAGTAATTCCATGGTTGTTAGATTGATATTGTGTGCTTACTGGTTCAATTGAATGGGTATTAATCTAATTTTAAAACAGCCATAAATGCTGATTGAGGAATTTCAACAGAACCCACTTGCCTCATTCGCTTTTTACCTTCTTTCTGTTTTTCCAATAATTTGCGTTTACGAGAAATATCACCACCATAACATTTGGCAGTCACGTCTTTTCTGAGTGCTTTTATTGTTTCTCTGGCAATAACTTTGGCACCAATACTTGCCTGAACTGGGATTTCAAATTGGTGTCTTGGAATTAAGTCTTTTAATTTCTCACAAATTCGCTTTCCAAAATCATACGCTCTATCCCTATGAATAATCGCTGACAAGGCATCTACATTGTCTTTGTTTAACAGAATATCTAGTTTAACTAAATCAGATTCTACATAGCCAATTGGGTGATAATCAAAGGAAGCATAACCTCTAGAAATGGTTTTTAACTTATCAAAAAAGTCGAAAACTACTTCTGCCAATGGCATATCAAAAACCATTTCTACCCGATCTGTAGTGAGATATTTTTGTTCTTTTAAGATGCCTCGTTTTCCTAGACATAAACCCATGATAGGACCTACATAGTCTGTTGTAGTAATAATTTGAGCCTTTATAAATGGTTCTTCAACATGTTCAATATGGTTGGCTTCTGGCAAATCGCTAGGATTATTAACAATATGCATATTGCCTTTTTTATCATAACAGTGGTAACTAACATTCGGAACGGTTGTAATAACAGTCATTTTAAACTCTCTTTCTAACCTTTCCTGAATAATCTCCATATGAAGCATGCCCAAAAAACCACATCTGAAGCCAAAACCTAAAGCAGCTGAAGATTCTGGTTCAAAAGTTAATGAGGCATCGTTTAATTGTAATTTGTACATGCTTTCTCTTAACTCTTCAAAATCTTCTGTGTCTACTGGGTAGATTCCTGCAAAAACCATTGGTTTAACTTCTTCAAATCCTTTGATGGATTCTTCTGTTGGTCTATCAATATGGGTAATGGTATCTCCAACTTTTACTTCTCTTGCTTCTTTTATCCCTGAAATGATATAACCTACATCACCTGCAAAAACTTGGGCCCTAGGTTCTTGCTGAAGTTTTAATACACCAACCTCTTCAGCAATGTATTCACTATTATTAGACATGAATTTAACCTTATCGCCTTTTTTTATAGATCCATCAATTACCCTAAAATAGGCAATAATTCCGCGGAAAGAATTAAAAACTGAATCAAAAATTAATGCTTTTAAAGGGGCATCAGGATTCCCTTTTGGTGCAGGAACTCTGTGAACAATTGCTTTTAAAATATCGTGAACACCAGCACCTGTTTTTCCACTAGCTCTCAAAATATCTTCATAATCACAACCGATTAAGTCAATAATTTGGTCGCTCACGTCTTCGGGCATGGAATGAGGTAAATCAATTTTATTTAAAATTGGAATAATTTCTAAACCCTGGTCAATTGCCAAATACAAATTTGAAATAGTTTGTGCCTGGATACCCTGGCTCGAATCAACAATTAACAGCGCACCATCACAAGCCGCAATAGAACGAGATACCTCATAACTAAAATCTACGTGACCAGGCGTGTCGATTAAATTAAGAATATACTTTTTACCATCTAATTCATAGTTCATTTGAATAGCATGACTTTTGATAGTAATGCCTCGCTCGCGCTCTAAATCCATGTCATCTAGTAATTGCGCCTGCATTTCTCTTTTAGAAGTAGTATTGGTATATTCTAACAATCTATCTGCCAAGGTGCTTTTACCATGGTCAATGTGTGCGATGATGCAAAAATTTCTTATTTGGTCCATTGCCGCGAAAATAGATAATTTTAGCTTTTCTTTAACTATAAATTTTTACCATGGTAAAAGTCTTAGTTTCCCTATTTTTGCCGAATGATTTTAAGTGTATTCATTCAAAACCCTCCAACTTGGGTTGTGCTACCATTTGTTTCACTACTTTTGTTAATAGCCAGTGGACCCGTACTTTTTCCTAAGTTTTGGCATCATTATTACAAAACCATTAGCATTAGCCTTGGCTTATTAGTTGGGTTATTTTATATCATCAAACTCAATAATTTGGTTTTACCCGTTGAGGCAATAGCAGAATATATTTCATTTATTAGTCTGCTAACTGTCTTATATATAGCTAGTGGTGGAATTTATTTGTTTTTTGATATGGAATCTAAGGCATTGGTTAATATTCTTTTTTTATTAGCTGCGGCCTTGTTTACAAATATTATTGGAACCACAGGTGCATCTGTTTTATTTATTAGGCCTTTCATGCGTATTAACAGATACCGACTTAAACCATATCATATTATATTCTTTATTTTTATGGTATCGAATGTGGGTGGTTCGCTCACACCAATTGGTGACCCTCCATTGTTTATGGGATTTTTAAAAGGAGTGCCATTTTTTTGGACATTAATAAATCTCTACTTGCCATGGTTTGTTGCGATGGCATTATTATTATCAATCTTTTATTTTTTCGAAAAACAAAATAAGGAATTAGATGAAGTAGATGTAAGTGCTCATTATTCAAATACATTGATAATTTCTGGTAAACGAAATGTAATCTGGTTATTAATTGGTGTCGCTTCTGTTTTCCTCGATCCAAACATTTTGGAAGGTCTACCACATGTTTTATATCATGGGAAAAAAATTTCATTTGTGCGTGAATTCATTCAGTTAAGTGCTGCTTTTCTATGTTATAAATTGTCAAATCAAAAGGCATTAAAGAGTAATAATTTTGATTTTGAGCCAATTAAAGAAGTTGCATTTTTGTTTTTTGGTATTTTTTTAACCATGATGCCTGCCCTGCAATTATTAGAAGCTTTTGCTAGTGCCCAAAAAGGTCAGGTTCAAATAACGAGTGCGCTCGTTTTCTGGTCTAGTGGATTATTTAGCAGTGTATTAGATAATGCTCCTGCCTATTTAAATGTTTTTGCTGTCATTCTTTCAGATGGCGGCTTGAGTTTAAATAACATGGCAGACGTAAAACAATTTATGGGGTCAGATCGGGTATATTTATTATCCGCCTTGTCTGTTGGATCTGTATTTTTTGGGGCAATGACTTATATCGGAAACGGACCCAATTTTATGGTAAAGTCTATCGCCGAGCAAGCTGGAGTTAAAATGCCTTCTTTTGGGCAATATATCATTAAATATAGCCTACCTATATTATTGCCTATTCTAATTGTAATTTCTTTACTATTTTTTATTTAATTTGAATTATGCTTAACGGAAAGAAAATTGTGGTGGTATTACCTGCCTATAATGCTGCTAGAACCTTAGAAAAAACATATAATGAAATTCCTTTTGATATTGTAGATGACGTTATTTTAGTTGATGATGCAAGTAAAGATGATACCTCTGAATTAGGAAGGAAAATTGGAATTAAACATATCATTAAGCATCAACAGAACAAAGGTTATGGTGGTAATCAAAAAACTTGCTACCAAAATGCCCTTGCACTTCAAGCAGATATTGTAATCATGTTGCACCCAGATTATCAATATACTCCTAAATTAATTATGGCTATGAGTAGTATAATTGCTTATGATGTTTATCCGGTGGTGTTTGGGTCAAGAATTTTAGGAATGGGAGCATTGAAGGGTGGTATGCCGGTTTATAAATATATTTTTAATCGCATGCTCACCTTGTTTCAAAATATATTGATGAGACAAAAATTATCCGAATATCATACGGGGTATAGGGCATTTAGTGCCGAGGTTCTCAAACAAGTTCCTTTTGAAACTTGCAGTGATGATTTTGTATTTGATAATGAAATTACAGCACAAATTTGCATGAAAGGTTTTGAAATTGCTGAAGTTACTTGTCCAACCAAATATTTCCCGGAAGCTTCATCCATTAACTTTAAGCGCAGTAGTATTTATGGATTAGGCGTTTTAAGAACAAGTATTATCTATCGCCTACATAAATGGGGCATAGGTTCTTATTCTATTTTCAAGTAAATACAAACCATATTGCTTTACTTTTTTCTTAAAGGAATCTGAATCAATTCTTTGTCCCAGTGAAGAATCATTTTGGTATTTCCACTACTATCAGGTTCACTAAAACTGATATCAAATAATTCTTGAAAGTTAGCCTGATTGTTTGCGGTTACTTCCGTTCTTAATAATTCAAGACTTAGGTCTGGTTCTTGGGCTCCCCATCTATCCCAATCTTTATTTACTGCAATCACCCATTTATCAGGTCCTGGATAGGCATAAATGGCATATTTGCCAGCGGCTAATTCTTTGTCATTAAACCAAATACTTTGATTATTTTCAAATGTGCTTGCCTCATTGGCTCCTAAACGCCAGTATTTTCCATATGGTTGCAGGGCTCCGGCTTCTTCCTCTCCAAATATGATTCTTCCTTTGGCAGCCGGTTTACAATAATTTACTTCTATTCGTAAATCACCATTTATGTATGTTGCGGTGGCAGGAGGACTATGTTTTTTGGTATCTTTCTTAAACCAATTAAAAAATAATAACAATCCTATGATAACAATTGAAGCGATTAGCAATATTTTTTTGATCATTTACTATTTATTTAATATCAAACATAGCCAATTTAATTCAAAGGTCAAGGCAAATTTCTTAACCAATCAATTTCTGTTTGATCCAATGGCTTTAATTCTCCAGGATTTAAATGATCCAATCTAATTTCACCAATCGAAATGCGCTTTAATGAGACTACATAATTACCTAATTCAAAACACATTCTTCTTATTTGTCTATTTAAGCCTTGTATTAAAGTAATTTTACAGGTTGTTTTGTCAATAATTTCTAGTTCACAAGGAAGCGTTTGCGTACCTAAAATGGAAACACCATTTTCCATTTTCTCCTTAAATTCATGGTTTATGTTAGATTCTAATTTTACGATGTATTCTTTTTTAATATGCTTTTGTGGATGTATTACTTTGTTGCATATATGCCCATCATTAGTCAAAATGATTAATCCTTCTGAGTTTTTATCTAATCTTCCTATATGAAATAAATCTGAAAATTCTAGGTTCAAAAAATGAGAAAGGGAGTTGGGGATGCTATGTTGTAAAGTGCATTCTATGCCAACAGGTTTGTAAAGCTTTTGATATACAAATCGTTGTCCATTAATTAAACAGTTATTATTTATAAATAAACTATCATACTGACCTACCAGTTCATTTTCATAAGATACCTGATTGTTTAATCTTACCTGCCCATCAGCTAAAGCCAGAAGAGCTTCTTTTTTGCTTATTTTACCATGTTTAACAAGCAGGTAAATAATTCTATTTCTGGAGTTCAAAATGCTTAGGTCTCTTCTGTAAAATAAATTTTGTAAAATTTCCTACCATCTGGGTCGGTCCCTTTTTCTATTAAATTTTTATTTCCATGAATGTATATATGAAAATTTTTATCCAATTTAAGCACGCTTTTAAAAATTCTGGCTTGCTTTTTCACAGCCTGATCCGAAATATCAAATCCATCTTTCAATTCCATTTCATATTCCACTTCTGCTTGGTTCTTAAAGTCTTTAAAGGAGGTAATCAGGCCTTCATGGTCTCCAAAAACCTCCTTAGAAAATTCTTTCTGGTTAAATTTTTCATGATCTTTAAAATAACTAACAGATCTATTCAACAAATCAATTTGATCTGCTTTACTTACCTCATATTCTTCAGTAATTTGTTTGGTTACAAATTCTTTAGTTAGGCTCAAGAAGTTTTCTGTAAAATGGTAATTATCTGCACAAGGTTTAATTTTTAAAAATTGATCTCTCCAATATAAGGCTTCTGCAGATTTGTTTAATTTATCAACTACGCATACTTTAAATCCTTTTTCGCCTTCTATATTTAGTATTAAACAACCTTTATCTAATTTGTCCACTGGTGTTCCAGCTTCAAAATGAACGTCAAAATTTGATCCATTTCTTTGCATTTTAATAAAGTGGTCCTTTGTTTCAGCTTTAAAGAGGCCAATGCAATCCACTAATTTTCCTTCGAATTGGATATCATTAAACTGCGCAATATATAGGTCTCCAGGTTTTATATTTTGATGTAAAGCAGTTTCATATAAATGTTTAGCTAAATGAATACTTTGAATATGGAAGCTGTCTGATTGGCTAAAGCATTGCGTTGCATAATGGTAAACAGGGTTTAATTCATGGTCATCATTACTAAAGGTAAGGTGGTAGTAGGTTGGCTGATGAAAAGGTTTAAGAAAATATTTTAATAAGATATTTTCTAGATTTTCGTCTAAATTTACAATCGGTGCTTTAGAGATAATAAGAGGTTCACCATTGGTTTTATTACCAGTTTGATGAACAGATACAGTTTTTAAACTAACGAGGGAAAAATCGAGCATTTTTTTTGCGAAAATTAATGAATCAAAAATGGAATGTACAATTTTATTTTATTGATTAACTTGCAGCCCAATGAATATGATAGAATTTACACCAGCAGCTAAAGAGGCTATCGCTCAATATAAGGAAACTCTTCAAATACCAGAAGGCTTTGCATTGCGCGTGGGAATAAGACAAAAAAACTCACAAGATAAAGGCTTGTTAATTGGTTTTGATGAAAAAGGCGAAAAAGATAGGCTAGCTCATATAGATGGTATTGATGTGATCTATCATGCTGGTCAGATTTTCTTTTTTGCAGGAATGATAATAGATTATCAGGATATTGATGGTAGAAAAGGATTTAAGTTCCTAGAAAAAGTAAGGCAATAGCAATAACATGACCCTCCAAGAGAATTTAAATATAGCCTTTAATTCCATCAAAGGAAATAAATTGCGAGCCACCATCACGGCATTGATTATTTCTATAGGAATAATGGCATTGGTGGGCATTTTAACGGCCATTGATGGTATTAAAGCCGGAATCAATACTTCTTTTTCAAGTATGGGGGCAAATACTTTTACAATTAAAAATCGTGGTCAGAATATACGTTTTTCTGGCGGTGGAAAAGGACCACAGAGGTTTAAGCCAATTTCAAAATCAGAAGCAGATAAGTTTGAGGCAGAATTTAAGTTCCCGGCAACTATTTCTTCCTCTATTAATGCTGGTTTTAATAGTACGGTAAAGTATAATAATATTAAAACTGATCCCAATATTATGATAATGGGCGGTGATTTTAATTACCTCAAGGTTGCTGGATATGAGCTTGCTACTGGAAGAAATTTTACAGAAAAGGAATTAAGTTCTGCATCTAATATGGTTATCTTGGGTTCAGAAATAAAGGATAAACTATTTCCTTCTAAAAATCCAATAGGAGAGAGTGTATTTATTGGTGCTGCCAAATATAGGGTAGCAGGTGTCCTCCATTCAAAAGGATCTAGCATGGGTTTTGGTGGCGATAGAATTGTTATTGTACCTATTCAGAATGCCTATCAAACCTTTTCAATGCCGAATATGAGCGCAGTTATCACTGTTGCTGTAAATGATGTAAATAATATTGATTTTGCCGTAGATGAAGCTACAAGTTTGTTTAGGAGAATTAGAAAGTTAAGCTTACAATCTGATTTAAATTTTAATGTCTACAAATCGGATAATATTGCCAAAGAATTAATTAGTAATTTGGCATATGTTACTGCTGCAGCAACTGTAATTGGGTTTATTACTTTGCTAGGTGCTGCAATTGGATTAATGAATATTATGTTGGTTTCTGTATCTGAAAGAACAAGGGAAATTGGCATTAGAAAAGCCATTGGAGCTACACAAAAGGTTATTAGAAGACAGTTTTTATTTGAAGCAATTGTGATTTGTCAGCTGGGTGGTATTGGCGGAATCATATTTGGAATCATCATTGGAAACATAGTAACATCTTTGGTGGGTGTTGGTTTTATTATTCCTTGGCTTTGGATGTTTAGTGGCCTCGCCCTTTGCTTTTTGGTTGGTTTGGCGAGTGGTATTTATCCTGCCATTAAGGCAAGTAAATTAGATCCAATTGAAGCATTAAGATTTGAATAGTAGGAGGCACAAAACTTTTCATTCATATGATCCATCATGGTAAAACTAATCTGTCAAATTAATATTTTTATTAAATTAATCAACTCATTCAAGTAGTAAATGATTTCCAATTTTTTAATCCAAATTCTAAAAGAAATTAATGTTCTGTGGCTGAGTATTTCATTACTTAGTATGCTTTTTTTGTATTTTTTATTAAAGGTTAAATTTCAAAAAAAAGCCTCCATTAAATCATATGGAATATTATTTTATGCTTTTGTTTTTTATTGTATTACTGCCATTTCATATGTGTTATTGCATGCTTTAAGTCAGTTTTTACATTTAGAAAATGATTTATTTAGCAGTTTCTGGTGGTTCATTCCTATCACATTGTTGGCTACATTCTTTGGTGCATTTATTGGTTGGATGATGTTTTTAACAGCCAATAAAGTGGCCAAAGATTATGTATTTCAATTAATGAACTACAGTTTGTTTATTATAGCTCCATATCTGTTATTTACCCTTTTAATTAAGCCTTTTTATCAGACAATTGCCTTGTATCAAGTGGCTGAAACAAAAGCCCCATTGATTCAGGTTACTCATCAAAATAGGGTGGAGGAGTTGAATGAATTTCCTGATTCTTCTGCTCATTTTTTACCTGCCATACCTACCCAATTATTCGATTCATTATTGGTTCAGGCAGATGGAAATAAAATTAATTTTATGAATAATCGAAATGGATTTTCATTCTCCATTCCTTGTAATACCTTTCCCATTCATCAAATGTATATTGCCGTAAATACCAACTACAAACAATTAGCTGTATTAGCTTTGTCGCCTGCTATTCAGGCCCAAGCCTCCTTTCTGCTCATAGATTCACTGGGGATGTTGGTTTATGAAAAGCAATTAGATGAACCTGTAAACCGATTAAGCCTAAGTAATCATGGTAAATACGCGGTTTTACATTTAGCCAATGAATATGATAGCTTGAGCTTTAAAAAGGCATTTATACTTAAACCATAAAAGCGGCAGCAGCAATACCATCTGCCAAAAATCTAGCATGTTCTGCAATATAAAAGCAATTATTTAAATAATATACCTGTTTTCTATCTACATAAGCCTGCAGCTGTTTTTGCAGATAGTCAATTCGGTCTGAACCAAATTTCTCAGTGCCTTCTGATAGGTTTAAACCCCAAATGGTCCTCAGTCCGGTCATAACCCATTCATTATATTGATTATCTTTACTGAGTCTCTCACTTTCTAATGGCAATATTGATTTTTCAATAGATTGCATATACTGTTGGTTATTAGAAATATTCCAACTTCTTTCATTGTTTCTGTAACTGTGTGCGCCGGGCCCTACACCTAAGTATGGCGATCCTTTCCAATATTGCGTATTGTGAAGGGCATAGGCATTATTTTTTGCAAAATTGGAAATTTCATATTGCTCAAATCCAGCTTGGGCTGCTTTTTCTATCAAACTTAAAAATTGCTTCTCGCTCTCTTCTTCGGTGCTTAAAACAAGGGTATTTTTGGCTGCCATATTTCCAAAAACAGTTTTAGGTTCAATAGTAAGGCAGTAACTAGAGAGATGCTGAATTTGTAATGAAAAAGCAGTTGCTAAATTATCTTGCCATTTTTCTAATGACATGCCCGGAATACCATAAATCAAATCAATGCTTATTTCACTGAGCCCTATATCTTGTGCTTTTTTTATACAGTTTATGGCTTCCGATGCTTTATGGGCTCTGTTCATATATTTTAAATCAGCATCATTAAAACTTTGGATGCCTATGCTGAGCCTATTAATTGGGGTCTGTTTTAAATAATTTAAATGATCTGAATCAAGATCGTCTGGGTTTGCCTCTATGGTAAATTCTTTAACGGCAGACAAATCAAATTCTTTATAAAGTGTATTTAGAATTAAATCTAACTCATTTGAATTTAATAAACTAGGAGTGCCACCACCCAGGTAAATAGATTGTATTGGTTGTTCTGCTAAGAAGTCTTTTCTTAAAAATAGTTCTTTTGCAATTGCTTTCACAAGCTTTTCTTTGTATGAAAGAACAGTGCTAAAATGAAAGTTGCAATAAAAACATGCTTGTTTACAAAAAGGGATATGAATATAAATTCCAGCCATAGCTACCATACGAAGAAAGGGGCAATTAAGCAGTTTACAAAACGTTTCTTTAATAATTGAAAAAGATTACCCAAGTATTTGTGCTCTTATTATTCATGCAACAGGCGTTTGCACAGGGTAATTATTGGGTCAAAGCAAACTTTATTCCTAATCATGATAAGCTGAGCAGAATTTATAGAGAAGAACAACTCATAGATACTAATTCATTAGCTAACTATATACAAAATATTCGCTTTCAATGTTATGATTTAGGTTATTTAAGCACACAATTTATAATTCAGACTAAAGGTACGGATAGTTGCATCGTTCAATTTAATTTAGGTAGCATATATCAAATCAATCAACTAAATAAAGGGAATGTTCCCATAGAATGGTTCGGGAATCAGCTAAATATTAAGCAAGGCAAATTTTTAAAAATAAGTCAGATAAGTAGGCAATTGAATTCAATTTTAGATTTTGCAGAAAATAACGGATATCCATTTGCTCAAATTGGCATTGATTCGATTTTAGTAGATTCCTCTCATATTTCTGCTCGAATTCATTTAAATAAAAACACTTTAATTTATTTTGATAGCATTGATTTTGGAGGTACAGCTAAGGTAGATAAAGATTTTTTACAATTGTTTGCTAATTATAAGCCTGGCATGATTTATCAGGAAGATTTAATTAAAAAACTAGATAGCCGCTTAAGTGAATTACCTTATGTGCAAGTAGCACGGCCAATGGGTGTTTACTTTTATGGAAATAAAGCGAAGCCTTATGTTTATATTAATCATCGAAAGGCTTCTAGTTTTGATGGGGTGATTGGGTTTGCTCCGAACAGTCAAATTAATAATAAGTTGGTACTTACAGGTGATATGAATTTAAAATTGGCAAACTTATTTGGTTCGGGTAAAAATTTTGAATTAACCTATCGGGGATATTTAAATAATTCGCAAGATTTACAAATTAAGTTTCTATGGCCATACTTTTTAAAAACAAGAATGGCGCTAGATTATAGCTTTAAGTTGGCTAAATTTGATACTACTTGGTTGGAGCTAATAAATGATATCGGTCTTCAATACAGAATGGGAGGGGCTAATTACCTGAAATTTTATTATCAGAATCAAATAATTAATAGCTTTATTGCTGATACCCAATTTGTAAAAACAAATAATAAATTACCTGCAATCCACGATGTGCTGAATAATATGTATGGTTTGGCGGTGAGGAAATCTACTTTAGATTATTTTTTTAATCCTAGAAAGGGATTGCTTTTGAATGTTGAATTGGGAGCTGGAACAAAGAAAATAATCCCCATGAATGAACTCAGAGAGTTTAAAATATATGACTCTGTTCAATTATTTAGTATGCAATATAAATTTCAAGGAAATGTTTCGTATTATATTCCAATAAAAAAGAATTGGGTATTGTTAAGTCAGGTTAATACAGCCTTTATCATGAATCAAAATTTATTTTTGAACGAGTTATTTAGAATTGGTGGATTAAAAACCTTAAAGGGTTTTGATGAACAAAGTATATTCGCAAACAAATACTTGATTGGTAACTTTGAATTACGTTATTTGTTTCAACAAAACAGCGGGTTTATGATTTTTTGGAATGGTGCATGGTATGAAAATTCTGTATTAGCAAAACCTATAGTGGATAATCCATGGGGAGCGGGGGTAGGCATGAACATTGAAACAGGTGCAGGTGTTTTTTCATTATATTATGCCTTAGGAAAGCAACTTGATAATGCCATGGCTTTTCAACAAGCTAAAATTCATTTTGGCTTCACTAATTTTTTTTAATTTGCAGCACATGGGAAAAACACTACCTATATTTTTTCTGATTCTTTTCGCGCTACTTGGGTCAATTCATGCAAAAGATACTTCTATACAAGTTGTAAAAGATACCAGCATAAAACCAGTATTATTGGCAGACTTGAGTCCAAAAAATTTGCTAGATAGTTTAGCTAAGCCTCAAAATATGCGCTTATATTTTTTTAGGAGTGAAGGAATTACAAATACGATTGAAAGTACTGAATCTATAGAAACAACCCGGGATCTTCCCTTACTAAAAGCCATTCAGCTTAGGAATAAACCAAGAGAAACATGGAAGTTTTGGACGCTTTTATTTAATCTTTTGTTTCTTGCATTAATCAGATTAATACATATTAAAAGATTTGATGAAATTGTGCAATCAGCCTTCGATTTGCAAGCAGATTTTAGCCAGTACGCAGACAAGGCTGGTACTTATGTTGCGAGTCACACCGGTTTGTTTATTAATTTCATTGTAGCTGTTTCATTTTTCATAAGTAATTTATTAGCTTTAAATCATGAATTAGAAAGTGATAATTACGCAGGCGTTTTTCTTCAATTGTCTTTTGGATTATTCTTGTTGTATTTGGGTAAAATAATGCTCAATCTATTTATCGGATATTTGTTTAAAGTAAAACAAATTAGTTCGGTGGTAATTTTTAATGCTTTGGTTTTAAATAATGTATTAGGAGTTGCCCTAGTGTTCATTAATCTATTTTTTGTATTTGTTTCTGATCCTCAAATTGCAAATATTATAGCTAGCATTTCAATTATAACTATTTTATTGTCAGTTATTTATAGGCAAATAAAAAATATAATTATGATTAGTCAATTTAGTAAGTTTCAATTTATATACATATTTTTATATCTTTGCGCCCTTGAAATATTGCCATGGTTGGTAATATTCAAGGTGTTTTTAAATAGCTGGTAGATTGAAAAAAGAAAAAATTAAAAGTATACTTATCTCTCAGCCAAGGCCTGAAAGTTTGAAATCGCCTTGGTTTGATTTAGAGAAGAAATATAAACTTAAGATGGATTTCCGGCCATTTATAATGGTTGAACCCATTTCTGGAAAAGAGTTTAGACAGCAAAAAGTAAATATACTTGACTATACCGCCATTATTTTAAATTCAAGAAATTCTGTAGATAATTTTTTCAGAATTTGTACCGAGTTAAAAGTTGAGATTCCTATAGAGCTAAAATACTTTTGTGTAAATGAAAGTATTGCCAATTACCTATCAAAATACATTCAGGTTAGAAAAAGGAAAATTTTTATTGGCAAAGGAACAGAAACCGAATTATTTCCATTGTTTAAAAGTCATTCCTCAGAAAAATACTTGTTTCCATGCAGCGATTGGCGAAAGCAGGACATAGAAAAGTTCATGAAGAAAAGTAAGATAGCTTTCAAAGAGGCATTTTTCTATCGAATTATTTCTAGCGATTTATCAGATTTAACTCATGTGAATTATGATATTATCGCGTTTTTTAGCCCTGCCGATATACGCTCCTTGTTCGAGAATTTTCCGAAGTTTAAACAAAATAAAACACTTATTGCTGGATTTGGCGCTACCACGCTCAAAGCAATTATAGATTCAGGTTTAGAGGCTAATATTCAGGCACCTACTCCGCAAACTCCTTCCATGATTACTGCTGTAGATAAGCATATAGAAACCCACAACAAATCGGTTTAGGGTGTACACTTTCTTGTAATTTCACATAATTTTCAACAAGATTTCTTTTTTTTTGTAATAATTTCTATATTCGTAAAAACGTTATTGAATTATTATCATAATATTAATCGAATGAAGAGAAGCTTTACACGAATTGTTTTTGGGGTGCTTATGTTCATAAATGTGCCGTATTTACAGGCGCAACAAGACCCTCATTTTAGTCAGTTCATGTTCAATAAATTGAATTTTAATGCAGGGTATGCTGGTGCTACAGATGGTAAAATCTGTGCTACGCTGCTTCACAGAACTCAATGGATGGGATTTGGCGGTGGTACTTATGATGCTGGAAATGGGCAAACTTATCGTCGTGGAGATGCTCCAAGTAATTTAGTAGGATCCATCAATGCGGCATTAGGTTCAAGAATTGGTATTGGAGCTACATTTTCTAATGATGTTAATGGTTTTTATAATACGGTTATTCCTAGATTAGCTTTGTCTTATCGTCAACCGATTGGAGATGGTGTATTATCTGCAGGAGTTGGAGTTGGAATGATGCAAATTTCTATAGATGGAGATTTTAATGCCATTGATAAAGATGATCCTAATATTCCAAATGCTAAAGAAACTGGATCTGCTTTAGATATTGATGCTGGTTTATATTATTCAAAAGATAATTTGCTTGGTGTGATTGATGGATTTTATGCAGGTTTTTCTGCTACACACCTTAATCAAAATAAAATTGAGATGACGCATGATACAAAAGAAAGTGAATTACATATGTATTTTGTAACAGGTGGTTCATACCAATTAAATGCTACCATGAAATTGCAGCCAAATGTGTTAGTAAAAAAGGACCCTGCAAAAATTCAAGCAGATTTGAATTGTTTTTTAGTATGGAATGAAAACATAAGAGGTGGCTTAACCTGGCGCCCAATGGATGCTGCGGTATTATTGGTAGGCTATGAGTTTCCTTTTGGTTTAAATGTTGGATACAGTTATGATTTAACCACTTCAAGAATTTTAAACTACAGCAGTGGTTCGCATGAATTTATGCTTCGTTACTGTTTCGGCGTTAAAATTCCACCAAGAGAAAAAGTTATTAGATCGAGGTATACACCAAGATTCATGTAATAAATTAACATTAAGATACGTTTAACAAATAAAAATATTTTAGGCAAAACTTGCATTATTCATAGGAATTTATATTTTTGCCACATTACAGTCATTATATTTTAAATAAAAATGAAGCAATTAAAATGGTTTTTCTTCTATTCTTTAGCAGTTATCCTAAGTGGATGCGGCTTGAGTAGCGACAGAGGGGAATTAATGGGAGTAGGCGGTAGAAGCACTTGGTTTCATCCACAGCCATACGGAACCGTATATATTCCCTCAGGTACCATCCATGTGGGTTCAAATGAGCAGGATATTCCTAATCAAATGATAGCACCCAACAAGCAGATTACAATCACTGCTTTTTACATGGATGAAACAGAGATCACCAACAATGAGTATCGTCAATTCGTAGACGAGGTGATGGACTCTATTTTTCGCGAGAAATTGGGTGAAAAATATTGGAACGCACTTATTGACCCTATCACCGAAGAAGAAACTGGTGAGCATGAGATCAATTACAGAATTAAAATGGATAGAGAAGATATGAAGGGTGGAGAAGTGAATGATATGTATTATCAAAACAACGAAGTTTATTATCGTACCAAGCAGATTGATGTACGTAAATTAAAATATCGTTATGATTATATAGATCTGCGTGCTGCAGCCATGCTCAAAAAGCAAGAATCATATCAAAGAAATCGTGGTGAGTTCAAACGTGAAGAAATCGTGGAGATATATCCAGATACATTAGTATTCATGCGTGATTTTACCTACGCATACAATGAGCCAATTTCTACGATGTATTATTGGCATCCAAAATATGATGAATATCCAGTAGTGGGTGTGAATTGGAAGCAAGCTCGTGCATTTGCTCATTGGAGAACAGTTCATATGAATTCTTACTATGCATATAATGGTGAAAACGGGGTTACGGCTTTTAGATTACCGACAGAATATGAGTGGGAGTATGCAGCCAGAGCTGGAAGAGATCAAACGATGTATCCTTGGGGAGGTCCTTATGTTAGAAACGCAAAAGGATGTTCTTTAGCAAACTTTAAACCAGGTAGGGGAGATTATGGTGCTGATGGAGGAGTTTATCCAATTCGTGTTGCATCTTATTTTCCAAATGATTTTGGTTTGTATGACATGAGTGGAAACGTTGCAGAATGGACGGTAACTTCTTTTGCTGAATCTGCACACTTATTTACACATGATTTAAATTCTGATTACCAATATGATGCCAAAGAAGAAGATGCCGAAACTTTAAAACGTAAAGTTATTAGAGGAGGCTCTTGGAAAGATATTGCACATTACATTCAAAACGGTTCACGTACTTATGAATATCAAGATAGTGCAAATTCTTACACAGGATTTAGAACTGTTCAAACTTACATTGGTCGTTCTAACAGAGACAAAAAATAATAGGAAAAAAAACAAACTTAACAAACATTCAAACGTAAAATTTTAACTAAAATGAAAAACAGTTTATTAGAAAGTAAAGGATTTAAGTCTTTCATGGCAAAGGCTTACGGTATCGGTGCAGCAGTTGTAATTATTGGTGCTTTATTTAAAATTTTGCACTGGCCTGGTGCTGATGCCATGTTAATGGTTGGTTTATTAACTGAAGCTGCTATTTTCTTTATTTCTGCTTTTGAACCACCTCACCAAGAACCAGATTGGACCTTAGTATATCCAGAATTAGCAGGTTTAGAACCTAAAGACAAGAAATCTTCAGCTAATAAAGGATCTATCACTCAACAGTTAGATAAAATGATGGAAGAAGCCAAAATTGGTCCAGATTTGATTAACAGTTTAGGTAACGGAATGCGTACCTTAAGTGATAATGTTAGTAATTTAAAAGACTTATCTACTGCTGCAGTAGCTACTGATGCGTATACTAAAAACGTTCAACAAGCTGCTGATTCATTAACTGGAATTAACACATCTTATACAAAAGCTGTGAATGCTATGGAAGGATTAGTTAATGCATCTGAAGGTTCACGTGAATATGGCGCTCAAATTGAAAAAATGACTAAAAATTTAGCCTCATTAAATTCAATTTATGAATTAGAAATTGCAGAATCGAATAACCACTTGAAAGGTATCAATGAATTTGTTGGTGGCTTATCTAAAGTAGTTAATACATTAAATGAAACCAATGCCAATGCAGAGCATTTCAAAGGTGAAATGGACAAGTTAAATAAAAACTTAGGTTCTTTAAATAGCGTTTACGGCAACATGCTTGCTGCTATGAATGTTCGTGGTAACTAATTATTATTATAAATTTTTGTAAAATACAAAGAATAAAGAAATGGCTGGAGGTAAAGTAAGTACAAGGCAGAAGATGATCAACATGATGTATTTGGTGTTAACAGCGTTGTTAGCATTGAATGTGTCTGCTGAAATCTTGAAATCCTTCCACATGGTGGAGATAAGCATGGACCGTGCAGGTATGAACATTGATAAAAAGAATGATGGTACCATGGCTGCTATTGCAAAATATCACAAGGATATTCCTACCGATCCAACCGGGACAGATGTTTTTAATAAATCATTACAGGTTAAGAAAATTGCAGATGAGGGAGTTACCTATTTTGCAGACTTGAAAGAACAGTTAATCACAACTGCAGGTGGACGTAAAGATGGTAATCCTGAAAATGAGGTTGCCCAAGCAAGTAATATTGAATTACATGCTAATTTAATGATTAACCAAGGTAAAGGTGCGGAAGTAAAAGCTAAAATAAATGAGTTAAGAGAGAAATTATTAGCGATCCTTCCTAAAGAAAAACAATCTTTAATTAAAAGCGATTTGATTACTGAAGATCCTAAAAATTCTAATAAATCTTGGGAGTCTGAAATGTTTGAACATACTCCTTTAGCAGCGGTAGTAGCTTTGTTGTCTAAAACTCAAAATGATATCAAGAATACTGAAGCGCAAATTTTAGATGAGTTGAAATCATCTTTAACTGCTAATGTGATGATCATTGATCAATTAACACCTCAGATTATTCCGGTAAATGGTACTAACATTACTTTGGGTAATAAATACCAGGCGGAGATTTTCTTGGCTGCTTCAAGTTCAAGATCTGAGGCTAGCATCTCTGTTAATGGAACTCAGTTAAAAAATGAGAGTGGAATTGGTAAATATGAGGTAACAGCTGGCCGTGAAGGTGAAAATAAATTTAAAGCTGTTATTACCACAACTAATTCAAGCGGTAAAAAGGAAACCTATGAAAAAGAAGGTTCATTCTTTGTAGTGGCTCCTTTAGCAGTTATTTCTGCAACTAAAATGAATGTAGTTTACATTGGTTTAGAAAATCCAATCTCAGTTTCTGTACCAGGATTTAGTGCCAATAAAGTGGATGTTAAATGTGTAGGTGGAAATTTAAAGAAAGTTGGTAGTGGTGGAGAATATATGTTAGAGGTTGATGGTTCAAATAGAACAGTGAGCATCTCTGCATCGGTAGAAGGAAAATTAATGGGTACCAAAGAATACCGTGTACGCCAAATTCCTAAGCCTACTCCTATGTTAGGTTCTATTGAACAATCTGGTTCTGTTTCAATGGGGCAATTAAAATCTGCTAATTTCGTTTTAACAGCATTAAAAGATTTTGCCTTTGAAGGAGTTAAATTTACACCTATCAGCTGGAATCTTGTTTATCAACCTAAAACGGGTCAAGCTCAAGTAGCAAATGGTTCTGGTGAGCAATTGTCACCTGAAGCCAAAAGATTCTTAAATGCTGCTAAGCCTGGTGATCGTTTTATCTTGATGAATATCAAAGCGAAAGGCCCTGCAGGTGCTGTACCTATTCCTTCTTCACTTGCATTAGAAGTAAGACAATAATATACGATATAATAACATGAAAAAATCAATTGGTCTCATTGTTCTGTTGTTACTTTCTCTAAGTAATTTTGCCCAAGGGGTTTATGATAACTTTATCTATAATGGGCAACAGGTAGCAGAGCGTAAAGTAATTCCTTGGCCATATCTACGTGAAGCAGATGTAATGACTGCCAAACGTGTTGTTAGGATTATTGATGTGCGTGAAAAGCACAATCAACCTATGGCTTGGGCTAAAAGTCCTTTAAGTGTTGTCATGTACAATGCTGTAAAAGAAGGTAAATTAACTCCTTACGAAACTGATTCACTCAATACCCAGATGACTATTGAGAAGTTTTTAACTTTAGGAACAGATACAGAATATGTTGATGTGCCAATTGATCCAGATGATCCAACTTTTACCAAAACGGATACAATTATTAATCCAATGATTCCTGAATTACGTATCGTAAAATATAAGGTAATCGAAGATTGGATTTTTGATAAAAAGCATTCTCAAATGTATGTTAGGATTATGGCCATTGCACCGCGTTTTCAAGTTCGTTTAGGTGGTGTTGATTTGGGTGAACAAGATATGTGTTTCTTCAAATATCATTCAAGTGATGGTGTAGATTTAAGACATTTCTTTATTCATAATGATATCTTTAATAGACAAAATGATGCTGCTCGTATTACTTATGACGATTGGTTTGAGCAAAGATTATTTAGTAGTTATATCATTAAAGAGTCAAATGCTCAAGATATGTACATTAGAGATTACGCAGAATTTAAAGACAACGGCGTTGCTGCAATCTTGGAAGGAGAGCGCATTAAACAAGAATTGTTTGAGAAAGAACATGATCTTTGGGAATATTAATTCCTAATCATAAAATTAAAAAGCTTACTCATTCATTTGAGTAAGCTTTTTTTTTGATATAATCCGCTTGAGAGTTCTCTTTTCCTAAATCTGTCTGCTTGTTAGGTGTTTTTATTTAGTGTCTAACTTACAGGTATTAGAACTTATTTTAATTCTTTGATAATGAGTATTCGTAATAGGTATATTGTATTTATTTTAGAAATTACTTGCAAATAATTATCCTGTTCTTATCTTTGCACTCCCCTTGAGAGAGTTCAAGTTTAAATGGAGGTATAGCTCAGCTGGTTCAGAGCATCTGCCTTACAAGCAGAGGGTCCTTGGTTCGAATCCATGTACCTCCACAAAAAAGCCTAACAATTTTGTTAGGCTTTTTTTTTGTATTGCTACCATTGTTTATTATTACCTTTGTAGTAGAATCTATGACATATCAATACACAATTATTGGAGGTGGAATTGTTGGTTTAGCAACAGCCTATCAAATGCTTCAAATGAAGCCAGATCTTAAATTACTTGTTCTAGAGAAAGAAGACCATTTGGCTGCGCATCAAACTGGCCATAACAGTGGAGTTATTCATAGTGGTTTATACTATAAGCCTGGTAGTTTAAAAGCAAAGAATTGTATTCTCGGGTATCAATTGTTATTAGACTTTTGCGATGCCAATCAAATACCCTATGAACTATGCGGAAAATTAGTTGTAGCCACAGATGAAAGTGAATTACCAGAGTTAGAAAAATTATATCAACGTGGGCTTGAAAATGGCCTAGATAAGATCACTAAAATTTCCAGAGAAGAGGCCAAAGAAATTGAACCACATTTAAATATTTTAGCAGGTTTAAAAGTACCTTATACAGGTATTATCGATTATACAGCAGTTTGCGAAAAATTAGCTGAATTGGTTAGATCCAAAGGTGCAGTTATCTTAACAGGTCATAAGGTTGAAAATATAGACATTACAGATAATAGTGTTTTTATTCAATGTGCGCAAGCAACTTTTGAAACAGAAAAGTACATTAATTGTGCTGGATTGTATAGTGATAAAGTTGCCCAGCTTTCCCATCAGAATATAGATACTAGAATTATTCCTTTTCGTGGAGAATATTATATGTTAAAGCCAGAGAAACGTTATCTGGTTAAGCATTTAATTTATCCTGTGCCTGATCCTAATTTCCCTTTTCTTGGGGTTCATTTTACTCGAATGATTGATGGAGGCGTTGAGGCAGGACCAAATGCAGTTTTTGCATTTAAAAGAGAAGGTTATACCATGTCTGATATAGATTTGGAGGAAATGTTTGAGTCTATAGCCTGGCCAGGATTCAGAAAGGTAATGGCCAAATATTGGAAAACAGGACTAGGTGAATTTCATCGATCATTTTCTAAGCAGGCTTTTACAAAAGCACTTCAAAAATTAATTCCTGAGGTTCAGGAAGATGATTTAATTCCTGCTGAGGCAGGCGTAAGGGCTCAGGCATGCGATAAATTTGGAGGTTTAATTGATGACTTCAAGATTATTGAAAGTAATCGGGCTATACACATCTTAAATGCACCATCTCCTGCGGCTACATCTAGTTTAAGTATTGGTTTAACAATTGCAAAAATGGCATTACATTAACATGTTTATCTCTGAAACTAAAATACGTGTAAGATATGCAGAAACAGACCAAATGGGTTATGTATATTATGGTAATTATGCGCAGTACTATGAGGTAGCTAGGGTTGAAGCTTTAAGAGATGTAAACCTAAGTTATAAATTGTTTGAAGAACAAGGTATCATGATGCCCGTTTTACATTTGTCTTGTAAATACATTAAGCCAGCTTTATATGATGATTTGCTTACCATCAAAACAATTATCAAAAAAATGCCAGGTATACGTATTGAGTTTTTGTATGAAATATATAACGAACAAGGAATCTTGTTAAACCAAGGTGAAACCACATTGGTTTGTATGAATATGAAAACGCAAAGACCCTGCCAAGCACCGATTAGTTTAATGAATGCCTTGGCATCCTATTTCAATTAAAATGTTTGATGATTGTAAAAAAACCATTACTTCAAAAACCTGTTAAGTGGCTTGTTAAAAAGGCTTCTGATATAAGCATGCCTGGAACAAAAGAGGTTTCCTTGTATGCTGTGATTGAGTTTTTTGTCAGAAATATGGGAAAAAGTGAGTTGAACCTTCGTGCTTCAGCCCTGGCATTTAATTTCTTTTTGGCCTTGTTTCCTACTGTTATTTTCTTTTTTACCCTCATTGCCTATCTACCTCTTAAATATAAGCCAGATGAAATATTGTTTTTTATTGCTCAAGCTATCCCGCCGAGCACCTATGAAACGATTAAAGAAACACTAGCTGATATTTTAAAAAATCAACGAAGTGGTTTATTATCAGTGGGTTTTTTATCGGCATTGTATTTTTCTACCAGCGGATTTCATAATCTCATGGATTTATTAAATAAATTTACCTACGAAAATGAAACGAGGTCTTTTTGGAAACAGCGATTATTGGCAATAGGTTTATCATTGTTTATTACGGTATTAATTTTATTGTCTGTATTGATGGTTACTGTTGGCACAGTGCTTATTTCATATCTAGAAGAAGTTAAATATTTTCCTGGATCTACCATCCCCACTATTATAGCAGGTTTTAACATAATGGTTGCAGGATTTATTGTACTAGGCATTGTAAGCGCTATTTATTATTATGCTCCTGCTAGGCATAGAAAGTTGAATTTTTTTAGTGTTGGCGCTATTAGTGCCACTATTATTATTTTACTTACTACCTATGGATTTTCGCAATACATTAACCATTTTAATTCCTATAATAAATTATATGGCTCCATTGGAGCATTATTGGTGGTGTTAATGTTAATTTACATTAATACTTTCATTCTGCTTTTAGGTTATGATATCAATGTTGCCATTGAGCGCGCCTTAAATCAAGCCAAAAAGAAAAAGGTACCAGTAAATGAAGAAAATAGAATTATATTCTTAGAAGATTCAGATACTATTAAACCAGAAAAGTAATTTCCATTAAATTAGTTGTTTTGCGCCCAATATGATACGGACAAATAGGTAATATTAGTTTTGAACTGAACTAAAACACTTGTTTTATAATGCCTAAATTGGATATATTTGCGGGCGAATTTTTATAAGCTACATGGCTGAAAAACAAAAAATAGTTTATATAACCAGAAGAGAGCGTTTTAATGCTGCTCACAAATTATACAATAAAAACTGGTCTGAAGCCGATAATGAGGCTTTCTTTGGCAAGTGCTCTAATAAGTATTATCACGGGCATAATTTTGAATTATTTGTTACCATTAAAGGGGTTGCAAATCCGGAAACAGGAATGGTAATGGATTTGAAAAAACTAAAAACAATCATTAAAGATTCTGTAACAGAGCAATTAGACCATAAAAATCTTAATGAAGATGTGCCCTTTTTGCAACATTTGATGCCATCTATTGAAAATATTGTGGTAGCTGTTTGGGATATTATTGCGCCACAAATTGAAAATGGTCAATTGCATTGCATCAAACTTATTGAAACAGAAAATAACTTTGTAGAATACTACGGTGAGTAGCATATAAAACTCAATCGCAGTTTTCATTTCTCTTTATCTCTGTGTTTTTGTACTTTCGTTTTTTTATCAAAAATTATGATTATTGTAACAGGAGCTGAAGGGTTTATTGGTAGTTGTTTACTGGCATTGCTTAATGAGCACCAATACCATGATATCATTTTAGTAGACGACTTTAATGCTTTACCTGCTAGATCTCTCAATTTAATTGATAAAAAATACACAGAAAAAGTAGAAAGATCCCATTTTTTTTCTTGGATGGATACTCATGCCCATGAGGTTCAATTTGTATTTCATATTGGCGCTAAAACGGATACCACAGAAAAAGATGAGGCGGTATTTAAAGAACTAAATCTTAGGTTCAGCCAGGAGTTGTTTAAAAAATGTGCTTTAGAAGGTATTCCGATGGTTTATGCATCAAGTGCTGCAACCTATGGTGCTGGTGAGTTTGGATATCAGGATGATGAATCAAAATTAGAGGTATTAAATCCATTAAATCCATATGGTAGATCTAAGAATGATTTTGATAAGTGGGTATTAAGTCAAGAGCATAGGCCTTATTTTTGGGCAGGCCTAAAATTTTTTAATGTATACGGACCCAATGAATACCATAAAGCTAGAATGGCGAGTGTTGTATATCATGCCTATCATCAAATAAAAAATACAGGTGAGGTAAATTTATTTCAGTCTCATAGACAAGATTATGAACATGGTGCACAAATGCGCGATTTTATTTACGTGAAAGATTTGTGTGAGGTTTGCCTGTTTTTAATGCACCATAGAAAAAATAGTGGCATTTATAACTTGGGATCTGGTAAAGCAAGAACCTGGAACAACTTGGCCCAAGCAATATTTATGGCATTAAATAAGCCTGTTAAAATAAATTATGTTCCCATTCCAGTTGATATCAGGGATTCATACCAGTATTTTACAGAGGCAAGCATGGATAAGTTGAGGCAAATTGGGTATACTAATCCATTTACAAGCATTGAAGATGGGGTAAAGGATTATGTATGTAATTACCTTGAAAAAGAATCATGGCGATAGCAGATAGGCTTACAAAATAGTTGGTAAATCTTGAATAATACCATTAAATATATCATTTGGCTGAGTATTAGCTTGGTTATTTTTATGTCGCTGTTAGGCACAGAGTATGGTATTTTGCAGGATACTAGGCAACAAGCACAAAATAATTATGAACACCTTCAACAAGTAGTTTTAGATAAGGAAGCTGAATGTAAGGATTTATCTTATCAAGTATTACAAGACACCTCGTTGATTGCACGCAAGTGGACAGATTATTTAGAAATAGCTAATCAACAAAAAGTTATTATCCATTTGTTTAGGCAGGATACCTTAGTATTTTGGACAGATAATACCATTAATTCTATCAAATATTTACCAGCATTAAAGCCTGGTTTCTTTTATTTAAATACTAATAATGGTTCCTTTTTAGTAAGTTTTTTACAGCAGAACTCTTATAAAGTTGCTGTTTTTTATCAATTAAAAACTAATTACCAGTTTCAAAATCAATACATACAAAATCACATTAATAGTGATTTAAATTTTTTAGGTTCAGCCTTGTTTAGCCCTTCACCAATAGAAGATTTTCAAGATTTATTTGATAGAAAGGGTAATTATTTATGTTCCATTCAGATATTTGGTTTTCCTAAAATTACGCCCAATTGGCTTAGGTTTTTAATTATAATTAGCCTGTTTTTTTGTTTGTGGTCATTTCACTTATTAAGTAAAGAGATTATTAGCATTCATTTTTTACTTGGAAGTATTTTTTTTATTGGTTCATCACAGGCTGCGCGTTGGCTTTTACTCACCAATAAATGGCCCCTTTTTATATATAATCAAAAACTTTTTGGTCCAGAGATTTATGCTTCTTCCATTTACAATCCATCCTTAGGAGATTTTATTGTAGCAGTAGCCTTATTACTCTGGTACTTTGTTTTAATTAATCAAATTACGATCCATATACAAGTAAGCAAGCTTTCACGTTGGTTGCAATTGGTATTTATGTCTTGGGCTAGTATTGTATTGTCTGATGCCTGTTTTGATAGCATTAAGAGTTTAGTTTTTGATTCTCAAATTTCATTTGATGTAAAAAATATTTATAGTATAAACGAGTACACCATACTTGGTCTTTTATTAGCATTCATGCTGTTAATTCTAAGTTTTCAATTATTTAAGAAATGGTACAAGCTCTTATTAGATAAAGGGCTACTTTTCTATGAGAAGTTTTTAGTGGTATGTATTGTTTTCTTCTTTTTACATCCTTTTTTAGTTGCAACCCTGTTTGAAAGAAATAGCTCCTACACAGTTACCAGTAGTATTCTTTTGGGTGTTTTCTTTTTGTATCAAAAATTGTTGGTTCCTCGCTTAAAAAGATTTCAGAGGTATTTTGTTTTTATTATTCTGCTAAGCTTGATAAGCTCTATTAGTATATATCATTATAGTGCCATTGAAGAAGAAGAAAATCGCTTTCTATATGCAGCAAAATTAGTAAGTCAGAATGATGTTAATGCAGAATATTTTTTAGAGGACCTTGAACAAAAAATTGTATCAGAGCCACTTTTATCAAGTTATTTTTCCAACCCAATTGCCTATAAATCTCAATTGGTGAAACGCTTGAGACAGCTTTATTTTTCTGGATATTTAGGAAAATATGATATTACTGTCTACGATTTTGACGCCAATAAATCGCATTACCTAACGCGAAATATTTATAATTATAGGCAGGTTGATTATATCTATAAAAATCTGGGTAGTAATACCATGAACCAATATTTTAAATTCCTTAAAAACAATGCCTATTTGAAAGGATATTTGGGGAAATTTATTGTAAAAAACGAGCAAGGAGTATTAGGCTATTTTTTTATTCATTTACAGCCCAAATTACTTCAAGATGAAACGCGGTTTGATGAGTTACTAATTGATGGATTTAGAACCAATTCCAATAAGAACAAATATTATTCTTTTGCTTTGTACCGGGATATGAGACTGCTTAGTCAGAGCGGCGAATATGCCTACCGGACTACATTTACCTTTGATGATATTTCTGGGAAAAGTGGATTGTTTGAAGAAAATGGATATAGTCATTTATTGTTCAAAGAAAATGATCAATTGTATGTAGTTGTGAGTAGAAAATTAGCAACCTGGTATGAACCGCTTGGCTTATTTTCCCTTTCATTTACTTTTTTCACCTTTATTCTTATTATCATAATTTTTATCTATACAATCTTTAACAATAGATGGCTCAAATTACAATTTATTAAAAATCATCCAATAGGGTTGTGGGTTCAGACACAGATTAACCAACTCTTCTTTATTAAAGATGCAAATTTATCATTAATTCGAACGCGTATTCAATTGGGTATTGTACTCATTGTATTTTTAACCTTAGGAAGCACTGTTTATTTTACTATCAATTTTATTAGTAAGCAAAATGAAATCAGACAGGAAGAAAAATTGGTAAAAAAATTGAAAAGTGTGGTAAGTGCGATTGAAAATGAAAGTCAAGAAATTAATTTCAATAATAAACAGACAGATGCAGAGGCAAGTATTAATCAAATTGCAGATTTTTATAATACTGATATAACTTTTTTTAGTATTCATGGTGAAATGCTGAGCTCAACAATTAAAAAAGTTTATACAGAAGGGATTGTGGCGCCACTGATGGATGCACAAGCTTATTACCATTTGCACAATTTGAGAGAATCACAAATAGTGCAAAGAGAATCAATTGCAACTTTTACCTATACAGGTGCTTATGTTCCTGTTTTTGGAAAAAACAGATCGCTTCTTGGTTATGTGCAATTACCCAATTTTTATCAAAATATTGATTTAAATTCTGAGATATCAAGCATTATTGTTGGTTTTATTAATCTCTATGCACTGCTTTTTATTGTTATTGGTTTAATTGCTTGGGTCGTTTCTAGAAATATTTCATACCCACTCATGTTGGTTCAAAAACAAATGGCCAAAACAATCTTTGGTAAGCAAAATGAACCCATCTATTGGAATAGAAATGATGAGATTGGGGAGTTAGTTAAGCAATATAACCTAATGATAGATCAATTGGCAGAGCATGCAGAAAAGTTGGCCATTAGCGAAAGAGAGGGAGCATGGAGAGATATTGCTAGGCAAATTGCACATGAAATTAAGAACCCACTTACACCAATGAAATTGAGTGTTCAACATTTAGAACGTGCTTGGAACGATCAATCTCCTAAATTGCCAGAAACCTTTAAGCGAGTTACAAGAACACTTATTACACAAATTGACACCTTAAGTGATTTGGCGACAGAATTTAGCAGTTTTGCTAAAATGCCAGCACCTCGCTATGAGTGGATTGTCATTAAAGATTTATTAGAAGAATTGGTTCATTTACAGCAAGAAAACTTCCATGGTAAAATAAGTTATTCTTGCAATGAATATACGAAGCTCTGGTATGATTTAAGTTACCTGAATCGTACACTTACCAATTTGATTAAAAACGCCTGTCAATCTATCCCTGAAGACAGATTTGGAGAGGTTTTTATAAAAGTGTATGCGCAAGAGGCTTACTTGTGTTTTGAGGTAAAAGACAATGGCTGTGGAATAGATGAGGATCAAAAATCAAAAATTTTTATGCCTTATTTTAGTACCAAAGTGATTGGCATGGGTTTGGGTTTACCTATTGTAAAAAGCATGATAGAAAGCGGTGGGGGAGAAATTTCATTTGTAAGTTCACTCGGATTGGGTACAACTTTCTTGGTTAGAATTCCGTTAAAAGAAGCTGAATGAAATGGTGTCTAATCAGTTTACTATTAACTTGTTTTAAACTTGGGTCAGCTCAAGTTTTACCGCCATATAGCCCCGCAGTTAATAAGCAATTTGTTTTAGAAGTTGATACGTTTAGCTTAGATACCCTTCCGATTGTAAAAGGGACTATCAAAATTAATCAATACATAGAGGGCATAGATTATACGTTTAATTATTATACCAGTACATTCATCAACATCAAGATTCCTAAGCAATCCTTGTTAGTTGTTCAATATACACCTTTAACCTATGTTTTCCCGAGCAACTTAGCAAGAAAGAGCATAAGCCTTATTCAACCAGAATTTTTAGAAACAGTAAATCCATTCAAATTACAGCCAAATAAAAATGGGTTTAGCGCAATTGGAAGCAATGAGGGATTGCAAACAAGTGGAAGTATTATGCGGGGATTAAGCATTGGCAATACACAAAATGCCATCATAAACGCGAATTTAAATCTTCAATTAGCTGGTAAATTGAATAATGAAATTGATGTATTGGCCGCTATTAGTGATGAAAATAATCCAATTCAGCCTGAGGGAAATACTCAAGAATTGCAGGATTTTGACCAGGTATTTATTCAATTTAGTAAGCAACAAAAAAAGCTTCTCGTTGGCGATTATTTAATGAGTAAACCAGAGCCCGGTTATTTTTTAAATTATTATAAAAAGTCTAGAGGTTTGGCAACCTATAACTCGTTTCAGTTAAAAGACAAAACTCAATTACAAGTGAATGCACAAGCAGCACTGTCAAGAGGTAGATTTGTTCGTAATATTATTCAAGGCCAAGAAGGGAACCAAGGTCCATATCGACTGCAAGGTGCAAATGCAGAGTTATTTATTATTATTATCTCAGGAACAGAATCCGTGTATTTAGATGGTCAAAAGCTTACGCGGGGAGAGCAAAATGATTATACCATAGATTATAATACGGGTGAAATAGTATTTATGCCAAAGCGTTTAATTACCCAGTTTTCACGTATCATCGTAGAGTTTCAATATGCTGATAGAAATTTCGCAAGAACGGTTTTAGGCTTTAATACAGAGTGGCAATCGAAAAAAGCAAAAGTGTACCTGAATTATTTTACTGAACAAGACAATAAAAACCAACCCTTTCAACAAAATTTGAGTGATAGTAATAAGTTATTATTATCTCGTGTGGGCGATCAACTTCAAGCGGCCAAGATTTTAAGTGAGGTGCCAACCACCCAATTTAATGTGCAGTCTATCTTATACAAAAAGATTGATACCTTGGGTTATACGGGAGTATATGTGCACACCAAAACCAAAGGAAACGACAGCGTGTTTTATGAGGTGAGGTTTTCATTTGTAGGTAATAATAAAGGAAATTATAAACAAGGTGCTAGTGCAGCAAATGGTCGCGTTTTTGTTTGGGTTGAACCAATAAATGGTGTGCCTCAAGGAGATTTTGAGCCAGTTATACAGTTAATTGCTCCCAATCAACAACAAATGTTAAGTGTGGGTGCCGTGTATCAATGGAAAGCAAAACAGCTTATCAAAATTGAAGCTGCTAAAAGCATCTTTAACAAAAATTTGTTTAGTGAATTAGATAAGCAAAACGATGCCGGTTATGCTTTAAATTTGGTTGCCTCAAATGAAATAAATTTAGGTAAAAATGGGTCTAAAATACTAACTGAGTTAAATTATGAATACACCACAGCCCAATTTAAATTTATTGAACGTTACAGAAATGTAGAGTTTAATAGGATTTGGAACAGGCAGTTAGGTAATGTTCAAGAGTCGGAAAACGGAAACAATGAACACATCTTGAATGGGAAAATAAAATTTCAAAGTCTGAAAAATGGATTTATTCATTATCAGATTGCATACTACAATAAGAACGAACATTTTTTTACCGGCTTGAACCAAATTCTTTCAGGCGATTTGATTCAGAAGAAAAACAGGTTGCAAGTTCAATTGGAACAATTATCAGGAGACCAAAAAGCATTGATGTTGCCGTCAGAATCGTATCAAACATCTGTTGAAAATGTTCAACTTATTTATACCAGAGATTTTAATGCTTTTCATGCAGGAGGAAGTTTGGCTAGCGAAAAGAGTGAATTTAAAAGAAGCCAAGATTCTTTGCTAGGCGGTAGCTTTTCTTTTCAAAAATATACCTTGTTTCTGAGAAGTAAAGATAGCAGCAGTTTAAGATATTATGCGGAATTAAATATTCGCTTAGACCAATTGCCATTTCAAGAGGCTTTTAGAAATAATAGCCTAGCCAAAGAGGCTAAGATAGGATTAGACTTTTTACAGAAGAACTTTAATAAACTAAATATTGATATATCATTTAGAGACTTTCAGTTATTAGATACTTCCAATCAATTAATAAAGCCAGAGCGTATTTTATTATCTCGGATTACCTATGATTATGCTTTTTTTAAACGTCTTATTACGGCCAATACCTATGTTCAATTAGGATCAGGAAATGAGCTTAGAAGAGATTATCAGTTTTTGGAAGTGCCTACCGGTCAGGGTATTTATGTTTGGAAAGATTTTAATGAAGATGGTTTGCAACAAATTAATGAGTTTCAAGTGGCTTCGTTTGCTGATAAAAACATTGCTAACTACCTGAAGGTATTTCTGCCTACAACTAGCCTAGTAAGTGTTCAAAGCACTCAATTTAGTCAAACATTGAACCTAAATACCTACAGTGCTAAAAATTATTATGGTTTAAAAGGGTTTTTAAATAAATTTAGTAATCAAGCTGCACTTCGCCTTGAGCGAAAATTAACTACAGCAGATTTTAATCCGCTTGCAAATGCCATGCGCTGGTCTTGGGATGATACTTCTATTGTTAGTTTATCTTCTTTTATACGGAATACCTTATTTTTTAATAGAAATAATCCTAAATATGGATTAGATTTTGCCTACATAAAACAACGAAGTAAGGCCTTTCAAACCAATGGATTTGAATCACGTGATAAATTAGATTACACAATAGGGGGGCGGTATGCATTTAATGCCAATTGGATATTAACTGGCGCCTATGTAATAGGAGAAAAACGAAATGCATCTGAGTTTTTTAGCAATAATGATTTTCGTTATACTTATGTGGAATATAAACCCAAATTAAGTTATCAGTATCAGCAAACTTGGCGTGTAAGCTTAGATTATAGCCATCAAATAGCTACTAATTTGCCTGAATTGGGTGGTGAATCTAGTATGGTGAAACAAGCCGGATTAGAAATGCGCTATTCGTTTATAAAAATTGGAGTAATTACAAGTAAGTTTAGTTTTTTTGATGTGGAATATGCAGGAAATTTGAATGCTCCCGTTGCTTATGATATGCTGCAAGGATTAAGCAGAGGAAAAAATCAATTACTGAGCGTGCAATTGCAACAACGAATCGGGCAAAACTTACAAATAAACATGAGTTATGAAGGAAGGAAATCTGGAGATATTCCCTTTATTCATGCAGGCAAAATGGAAGCCAGGTACTTGTTTTAATCTCACCTATTGACCTCATGGAAAATTCTAATTATTAGATAACGATATTTATTATTTTACCCTTTACTAATATTATTTTTTTAGGACTTTTACCTTCTAACCATTTTATAATTATTTCGTTGGCAAGCACAGATTCCTCCACTTCCTGTTGAGCGGCAGTTAAAGAGAATTCAATATTGGTTCTGTGTTTTCCATTAATAGAAATAGGGTATGAAAAGCTAGATTCTACTAAATATGCTGGGTTGAATTCAGGGAATGTTGCCTTAGTAATACTATCTGTTTCTCCTAAAATATGCCATAATTCTTCTGCAATATGCGGTGCATAAGGAGATAAAATGATTACAAAATCTTTCAGAATGTGTTTGTTGTTACATTTAAGTTCAGTGAGCTCATTTACACAAATCATAAAAGTACTTACACTGGTATTAAAAGAGAAGTTTTCAATATCTTCTGCTGCTTTTTTAATGGCTTTGTGTAAGGCCTTTAATGCAGGTTTATCGGGTTCTGTTTGATCCAATTGGAGCATTCCATTGGCGTCAAAAAACAGTCTCCATAATTTTTTAAGAAACCTGTGAACTCCCTCTATCCCTTGTGTATTCCATGGTTTACTTTGTTCTAATGGGCCTAAAAACATTTCATATAAACGAAGTGTGTCTGCACCATATTGATCTATAATATAATCTGGTGTTACCACATTCCATTTGGATTTAGACATTTTTTCTATTTCCCAATCACAGATAAATTTATGATCTTCTAAGATGAAAATGGCCTGTTCAAAGTCATCTCTCCATGCTCTAATTTGGTCTATATTGAGTATGTCATTTTCAACAAGATTTACGTCTACATTCATTTTCACTACATTTATTTTACTAAAATCAAAACCGATTTTTAGTTTTTGTTGTAGGTTAAATTGTTCAAATAGTATGGGAATGTTTTTTATTTTATCTTCTTTGTCGAAGTATGATTTAGAGGCGAAAAAACTTAATTCTTTCTTTTCACCTTTAAAACAATCTACCCTAAAAATAAAATTACTCCTTCCTTGGATCATCCCTTGATTGATAAGTTTTTTGGCTGGTTCATTACACGGAATGATTCCTAGGTCAAATAGAAACTTGGTCCAAAAACGTACGTACAATAAATGACCGGTAGCATGCTCACTTCCACCTAAGTATAAATCAACTTGTTTCCAATAATTAAGCGCTTCTTTACTCGCAATTTCTTTGGTATTTTGGGCATCCATGTACCTTAAGAAGTACCAACTACTTCCTGCCCATCCAGGCATGGTAGAGAGCTCATACTCGTATTCGCCTTTATATTTCCAGTTTTTGGCTCTACCCAATGGGGGTTCTCCATTTTCTGTTGGTAAAAAGGTTTCTATTTCGGGTAAAATAATAGGTAAATCTGATTCTGCAACTGGGTAGGGGATACCATTTTTATAGTAGATGGGTATTGGTTCGCCCCAATATCTTTGTCTTCCAAAAATGGCATCTCTCAATCTAAAATTTGTTTTGCCTTTTCCGAGTTTACGTTCTTCAATTTCTTGTATGGCTTTTTTAATCGCTTTTTTGACCCCTAAGCCATTTAAAAAGGATGAATTAATACAATTTCCTTCTTTAGCATCAAATGCAGATGTTGTAAAATCATGTTCAGGATGGCCAGCTATGACAGGTAAAATGGGTAAGTTAAAATGTTTGGCAAAAGCAAAATCTCTCGTATCGTGGGCCGGTACGCCCATTACAGCTCCTGTTCCATAGCCTCCTAACACATAGTCTGCTACCCAAATTGGTATTTCTTTGCCAGTGAAAGGGTGTATGGCATAGGCGCCAGTGAATTCTCCACTTACTCTTTTTACATCTGATTGCCTATCTCTTTCACTTCTATTTTTTGAGGCCTCCACATAATTCATAACTTCATCTATATGCTCTGGAGTTACTAATTCTTTAAGCATTTCATGTTCAGGAGCAATCGCTAAAAAACTGATTCCAAATAAAGTATCAGGCCTGGTTGTGAAAACTTCCATATCAAAATTTTGGTCTTGCACTTTAAAGTGCAAACTAGCACCCTGAGATTTCCCTATCCAATTTCGCTGCGATTCCTTTAAACTCTCTGTCCAATCTAGCTCATCTAAATCTTGCAAGAGCCTATCTGCATAGGCGGTAATTCGCAGACTCCATTGATTCATTTTTTTTCTTTCAACCGGAAAACCTCCTCGTTCGCTTAGGCCATCTTTTACCTCATCATTACTTAAAACCGTTCCCATGGCGGGGCACCAATTTACATAGGCTTCACTCAAATAGGCTAATCTGAATCCTAGCAGGATTTTTTGTTTATCCTCCTCACCAAAACTTTGCCATTGCTCCGCCGTAAAAGCAGGATAATCAAATTCTATCCCACCCGTTAAAATGCCATCGTCACTACCTTTAAATCCTTCTTTATTAAAGAGTTCTATCAATGAATCAATGGGTTCAGCCTTGTTTACTAAGGGATTATACCAGCTATTAAAAAGTTGTAAAAAAATCCATTGGGTCCATTTATAATAAGTAGGGTCAGCTGTTTTTACCTCTCTGCTCCAATCGTAGCTAAAGCCTATTTTATCTAATTGTTCGCGGTATTTTTGAATATTTTTAGCTGTAGTGATTGCAGGGTGCTGACCCGTTTGAATGGCGTACTGCTCAGCGGGCAAGCCAAACGCATCATAACCCATTGGGTGTAATACATTATATCCTTTTAATCGTTTATATCTGCTATAAATATCGCTGGCAATATATCCTAACGGATGCCCCACATGTAATCCAGCACCACTTGGGTAAGGGAACATATCTAATACATAAAACTTAGGTCTATTGGAATCTTCCTTCACCTCATTGATTTTGTTTTCTTGCCAATAAGCCTGCCATTTAGCTTCAATCTCTATGTGATTATAATCTCTGTTCATAATGTATATTGGTTCGAACCAACTTTATTAGGTTTTATCAATGAATTTAAAAGTCTGCAAAAATAGACGGCTTTGAAGGCTTTTCCAAAGTTGTGGTTTAAATAATCTTGCAAGCTAGTGATTCCTTGCTAAATTTGTTCCATAAATAGCAATCAGCGTGAGTACAACCATTAAACGTAAGAAGAAATTTAGTTATGCCTTTTCAATTATCAGTATAGCCATGGTGCTACTTATGATGGGGATGTTTGGCTTTTTGGTTTTAGCTAGTCAGAATATGGAAACCTATTTGAAAGAGAATATGGTGGTTCAGGTCTTTTTTGATTCGGATGCTACCCAAGAAAATGTTTCAGAAGTTCAGTTTGCCTTAGCTAAAGAGCCATTTTTAAAAAGCCTAAGCTATATTTCTAAGGAGCAGGCTGCTACAGAATTTAGCAATGAGTTAGGACAAGATTTCGTTAATTTTTTGGGTTTTAATCCGCTTATGGCTTCCCTGCAAATTAAACTCAATCAAGCTTATAATACCCCAGAAGGATTACTTCAAATTGAACAATTTATTCGTAAATATGATAAGGTGAGTGAGTTAGTTTATCACAGAAGTGCTTATGAGATGGCACAAAAAAATATAAAAAATATAGCCCTCATTTTTGTTTTGTTGGCTTCCATTTTTGGCATTATTGCGGTTGTTTTAATTCATAATACAGTTAGGTTAAATTTATATGCCCAACGTTTTATCATAAAAAGTATGCAGTTGGTGGGGGCTAAGCCATGGTTTATTACCAGACCATTCGTATGGCAAGGAATTAAAAATGGTTTTTGGGGCTGGGTGATAGCCTGGGTTTTATTGGTTAATTTGAATCAATTTTTACCAGTTTTTTTTCCTGAATGGTCTAATTTTAATAGGGCAGAGGAATTAGGTATTTTGTATCTTGGGCTGCTTCTATTAGGTTTGTTGATGAGTATTGCGAGTAGCTTTTTTTCAACAAGAAAATACCTGTATCAGCGTTTAGAAGATTTGTATTAAATTAAGATTGATATAATATTTTTAATTTTAAAAGATAAATTGAATATTGCACACATGAGTAAAGATAGATTAAGCGCAAAAAAAGAGGTTCAAACACCTAAGAATTTTGTATTTGGCAAAGAAAATTATATGTTAATGATTGCCAGTGTGGCAGTAGTTTTTATTGGATTTGCCCTGATGGTTGGTTCTGAAGATATTTTTGATTTTCGTAAACTTACTTTAGCACCAATTATTGTCATGTTGGGCTTTGTACTTGGTATTTTCGCTATTATGCGCAAATCAAAATCATAAGGTATGAATTTATTTCAGGCTGTTATCCTTGCGATTATTGAGGGTATAACAGAATATTTACCTGTTTCTTCTACAGGTCATATGATCATTGCATCTTCTATGATGGGGATTGCAAGTAATGAATTTGTAAAGATGTTCACGGTGGCCATTCAATTTGGTGCAATTCTTTCTGTCATTGTTTTGTACTGGAGGCGTTTTATTCAATCTTTTGACTTTTATGTAAAGCTTTTGATTGCATTTATTCCGGCGGCCATTATCGGTTTTTTGCTGAATGATTTTATTGATGCCATGCTGGAGAATGTTGTTGTGGTAGCCATTTCTTTATTGTTGGGTGGAATTATATTGTTATTTGTTGACAAATGGTTTATCAATAAAGAAAATCAATCGGAGGAGGTGAGTTATCCTAAAGCCTTAATCATCGGATTTTTTCAGGTAATTGCTATGATTCCGGGTGTTTCTAGATCTGCTGCTACTATTATTGGTGGTTTAAGTCAGAAATTAAGTAGAAAAGCTGCAGCCGAATTTTCCTTTTTCTTGGCAGTTCCAACCATGTTTGCAGCAACTGCCTATAAAATGTTGAAATTTTATAAAAGCGGCGGATTTAACCCTGAAGCCAATGCTTCAAACCTCTCACTTTTATTGATTGGCAATTTAGTAGCCTTTATTGTGGCTATGATTGCTATTAAAGGTTTTATAAGTTTTCTCACTAAAAATGGATTCAAAGTTTTTGGGTATTATAGAATACTTGTAGGGATTACAATTTTGCTATTGCATTTTATGGGGTATCAGCTTCAAATTATTTAAATTTTACTTTGAAAGATTTATTAGATTTAGATACAGGAGCAGTGCTTCGAGTATACAAACCCTATACCTGGACAAGTTTTGATGTAACCAAAAAAATACAGCGTTTAGTTTTAAGAAAATTAAGCAGAATGCCGCGTCCTGCAGACGGCATCAAACGAAAGGTTAAAGTGGGTCATGCGGGTACACTAGATCCATTGGCAACTGGTTTGTTGATCGTATGCATAGGCAAGGAAACTAAAAATATTGAGCAGTATATGGGTATGCCAAAAACCTATACTGGAAGTTTTTATTTAGGTGCATTTAGGCCTAGTTTTGATAAGGAGACAAGTGTAATAGATACTTACCCAATCCATTCTATTACTCCTGTTGATGTATATGCGGCAGCAAAGCAATTAACAGGTGAATTAAGTCAAGTGCCGCCTCTGTATTCTGCCATTCAAAAAGATGGGAAAAGAGCCTATGAATATGCCAGAGAAGGCGTTAAAATGGAGTTAGCTCCTCGTAAGGTGTTTGTGCACTCATTTGAAATTACAGACATAGCGTTTCCACTCATATCATTTAAAATTACCTGCAGCAAGGGAACATATATTCGATCTTTAGCTCGCGATTTTGGTGAAATTTTAAATAATGCAGCTTATTTAGACAGTTTATGTAGAACTGAAATAGGAGATTTTAGCTTAAATGAGGCATTTACCCTCGATGAATTAGCAGAATCTTTTGGTGAAGAATTAAGTTTACGTCGAAAAAACTAATTTATTTAACTTGGTTTTCAGCTAGCTAAGAAATATGTGAAAAATAAATTCGAAAAGGTTTGCGAGATAAGGTTAGAATTATATCTTTGCACCCCGTTAGCTGTCACTAATTATCTAACGCACACGATTCCGTAGCTCAGTTGGTAGAGCATTACACTTTTAATGTAGGGGTCCTGGGTTCGAGTCCCAGCGGGATCACAAACAAAAAGCAAACCTTTGATAGTTAATACTTTCAAAGGTTTTTTTTTAATGAACTTTCAATAAGATTCCGTTTTAATTTACCAAATAACTCTTTTGAATATCACCTCCCAAGTTTTCAGACTGTCTGAAATAGCTTGATTCAAATTATGTAAAAAAAATGCTTAGCTTTTAGAAAATTGCTGGTAAATTTTATATTCGTGGCAAATAATTTATTTTTAATAATGCCCATGAACAAAAAAACGCCGCTATCAATCCTTTTCTATTTGTTTGGGGCCTTCTTTTTAAATGCATTTGCTCAGCAAATTAATCATTACAATGAGGTAAAAAGTAATGTTAACTTCCCTCAGGGCTTTGATGAAATTAAATCTAAAGAGATTATTACAAGTGTTGCTTTAGAAAAATATAATTTAATAAAAAAAGGCAGAATTATTGCTGATAAAAATTGGGAAATTTACCTGAATGCCATTGCTGGTAAATTATTACAAAACGATCCTGTTCTGAAACAGAAAATTAAGATAT
>CANHDN010000007.1 GCA_947459415.1 Bacteroidota bacterium | reverse complement strand
CCTTAAGAGTGTATACCAGTAATCCAAATGCTGGTGCAGATGCCAATACAAGCAATGATACTATTATTGTTGATGTTGCTACACCTTTAAATGGCAATTATATTATTGGAAACGTAGTTGGCGATTTCCCTTCATTTAACGCAGCTGTTAACGCATTAAATCTTCGTGGAGTTGCTGGCCCAGTTACATTTAATGTGAGAACTGGTACCTATACAGAATCTGTATTTTTAAATGGAGTGACTGGTGCAAGTGCTACCAATTCTATTACTTTCAAATCTATGGCTAATAACAGAGATTCTGCTACCTTGGCTTATAACTCAGCAACTGGAAATCAATTTGTGTTGGGTTTTGGACCAAACTCTAGTTATGTTAGCTTTAAAGATTTAACCATCCGTCAGTTATATAATTCTGGTTCGGCAACTACTTATATTGTTCGTTACAATGGTAATGCTAGTTACGATTCCTTAATTAATTGTAATGTATTGCATCCATATGTAAACTTTGCTATTACTGGATATGATTATTCAGTATATGGTACTAATTTAACGGGTATTGGTAATGGTTTTAAGAATAATTTGTTTAGAGGTACTTATTATGGATTTTACTGGTGGGGTGTAAGTACCACTGTAAAAGTTCGTAATACCTATTTTGAAGGAAATACCTTTGATTCTGCTTACTACGCATCTTTGTACTATTTTTACTATCTTGATTTCTTAACATTCAAGAACAATAATGTAAACATGGTAAACTTAGGAAATACAACAAGTTATACTTATATGTATTACCTAGATTCTACCACCATTTTTACAGGTAATAAGTTTAATTATACCATTCCTTGTTATGTGTACCAATATTATTTGCGTCATAATGGGGTTAGTCCTCGTTCTTTAATTGCAAATAATACTTTTGTTGGACCTTCATTCTATCATTATTTTGGAAATACGGTTCAAAATGCAGATTTTTTAAATAACAGTTACTCTACCGGTTCTGGTTATTTCTATGCTGCAAACTCAGGTTTAAGTGGTGTTAAGTTAAGAAATAATATCTGGATGAGTGCTACACCTAGTTCATGTTATTGGTCTGCAGTTCCTGTATCTCCAGGAGTTAATACAGATTATAATAACTTTTGGTCTACAGCGAGTAGTACTGCAATCTTTGCAGCAACTAACCAAAATTTAACTGCCTTCCGTCTTGCTAATCCTACTCAGGAGAGAAATTCGGTTCAAGCTAATCCAGGTTTTATGAGCGCTACAAACGTAATGCCTAATCCAGCGAGCCCAGATGTATGGAATACAAATGGTCGTGGAGAAATTCAGGCAGAAGCACCTGCAGATATGAATAATGTTGCTCGTCCGGCTACCGTTGCTGATGGTGTTCCAGATTTAGGAGCTTATGAGGTTACACCAACTAGCATTCCAAACAATGTAACGGTTACACCTGCTACGCCGCTTGCTGGCGGAACTCAAGTGTTCTTATCTGGTTTAGATACAGTAATGACCATCACTTGGGATGCATTTTCCACTGCACCAACTAGTGTGTCAGCTAAATTATATACAGGTGTTAAAGCGCCACTATTAGGCACTGCAACAGGTTATACTAATTTTTACGTAAACTTAACTGCACCTGCTGGAATGTATAATTATAATGCTAAATTATATTATAATCCATCTTGGATTGGTACTGTTACCAGCGAATCTGTTTTAAAAATGTCTGTAAAATACCCAACTGCAGCTTGGTTAAATTTATTAAGTACCTCAAGTACTGTAGATTCAACCTTGAAATCTATTGTGGGTAATTCTCCATTAATGGATTTACCTGCCATTTTAACTGGTACAGATGATAACAATCCATTACCAGTAGAATTGATGAAGTTTATGGGTTCAAAAGTTGATGTTGCGGCTGCATTAAATTGGGCTACTGCTACAGAAAAGAACAGTAGTCATTTTGAAGTGGAGCGTTCATATGATGGTAAAAACTTCAAAACCATTGCAACAGTTAAATCAAATGGAAATAGCAATAGCGTTAAAAACTATTCATATTCAGACGAATTAGCTTTTGTAAATGATGAGTCGGCTGTATACTACCGTTTAAAGCTAGTTGATCGTGATGCTTCTTTTGAATATTCTAATACCATTCGCATTGCTAACAACGACGAAGAAGTTACTTTGTCAGATGTGAAAGTATTCCCTAATCCGTTTAACAATAATTTATATATCGATTACAAAGCAGCTACCAACGAAACTGTGGAGTTAAGAGATATGAGCGGACGTGTGATCTTTACCCAAACATTAAACAGTGCGGATATGGTTCACCAATTAAATATTCCTAATAGTTTAGATAAAGGAATCTACCTATTAACCTTTAGCAGCAACAGCGCTAAATCAGTAAAAGTAGTTAGAAACTAATATTTAAAGTTTAATTTAAAATGGCCTGCAAAGAAATTTGTAGGCCATTTTTTTTGTTTATTTTTCTGTAAATCTGTGTTTTATGTTTTGGTTTGAACCGAATAAAAAGAAGTATTTTAAAACTATTTTTGATAAATGTTTGGATAATAAATAAATATAGTCTACGTTTGCAGCCCCTTAAAGGGGAATTTACGGTAGAGACTGATGGTTACTGTTAGCATAATAACCCGCTCAGCATTGGATATTTTTAATATTTTTTGTTGCGCACTTGCATAGCTAACTACAATCACCTACTTTTGCCGTCCCAAATTTTTGACAATTATTGCGTATAACAAGAAGATATGCCTACTATTCAACAACTGGTTCGTAAGGGCCGCAACGACGTTTCAACCAAGAGTAAATCACCAGCTCTTGATTCTTGTCCTCAACGTAGAGGTGTTTGTACACGTGTATACACGACAACACCCAAGAAGCCAAACTCGGCAATGCGTAAGGTTGCTCGTGTTCGTTTAACGAACGGAAATGAGATTAATGCTTACATCCCTGGAGAAGGTCACAATTTACAAGAGCACTCTATTGTATTGGTAAGAGGAGGAAGGGTAAAAGATTTACCTGGAGTTCGTTATCACATTGTGAGAGGTGCATTAGATACAGCTGGTGTAGCTGGACGTAACCAAAGACGTTCTAAATATGGTACTAAAAAGCCAAAGCCAGGACAAGTAGCAGTTGATCCTAAAGCAAAAAAGAAATAATTACCAAGCGTAAGTAAATAATCAGATGAGAAAAGCAAGAGCTAAAAAGCATATTTTGTTACCTGACCCAAAGTTCAATGATGTTCTGGTAACCCGCTTTGTAAATAACATGATGTTGCAAGGTAAGAAAGCTACCGCATATGGAGTTTTCTATGCAGCATTAGATAAAGTTGAAGCCAAAGCCCAAGAACGTGGCCTAGATGTTTGGAAGAAAGCATTAAATAATGTAATGCCTTCTGTTGAAGTTAAATCTAGACGCGTTGGTGGTGCTACTTTCCAAATTCCAATGGAAGTACCTGCAGATCGTAAAGTTGCTGTAGGTATGAAGTGGTTAATCAAGTATTCACGCAACCGTGGCGAGAAAACGATGGCAGATAAATTAGCTAATGAAATATTAGCTGCATCTAAAAACGAAGGAGCTTCAGTTAAAAAGCGTGAAGACACACACAAGATGGCAGATGCAAATAAAGCCTTCTCACATTTTAAAATTAGCTAATTAATAGAGGAATCAAATAAATGGCTCGCGATCTTAGATATACAAGAAACATTGGTATTGCTGCTCACATTGATGCAGGTAAGACTACGACTACAGAGCGTATTCTTTATTATGCTGGTGTAAATCACAAAATAGGTGAGGTTCATGATGGTGCTTCTACAATGGACTGGATGGTTCAAGAGGCAGAACGTGGTATTACCATTACTTCTGCTGCAACTACCGTTAATTGGAAGTACCGTAACCAACAATATCATATTAATATTATTGATACTCCAGGACACGTAGATTTTACTGTTGAAGTAAATCGTTCTTTGCGTGTATTGGATGGCTTAGTTTTCTTATTCTCTGCGGTTGATGGTGTTGAACCTCAATCTGAGACAAATTGGAGATTAGCAAATAACTACAACGTTGCTCGTTTGGGCTTCGTGAACAAGATGGACCGCTCAGGTGCCGATTTCTTAAACGTGGTAAAACAAGTAAAAGAAATGTTAGGCAGTCATGCAGTTCCATTGCAATTACCTATCGGTGCAGAAGATGGTTTCAAAGGTGTAGTTGATTTAATCAACTTCCGTGGAATGGTTTGGAATGAGCACGATAAAGGTATGACTTATGAAGTAGTTGATATTCCTGCCGATATGGTAGAAGAAGCTACTGAATGGAGAGAAAAGTTGCTAGAAGCTGTTTCTGAATATGATGATAAGTTAATGGAGAAATTTTTTGAAGATCCAACTTCTATCACAGAAAGAGAAATATTAGATGCCTTGCGTAAAGCTGTTATCGATATGAAGATTGTACCTATGTTATGTGGTTCTTCATTCAAAAACAAAGGTGTTCAAACCATGCTAGATCTAGTTATGGAATTATTACCTAGCCCAATGGATAAAGAAGGTGTGATTGGTACAAATCCAGATACTGGTGCAGAGATAACCCGCAAACCTAGTGTTGAGGAACCATTTACAGCCTTAGCATTTAAAATCGCTACAGATCCTTTTGTTGGTCGCTTAGCATTTATGCGTGCATACTCAGGTAAATTAGATGCTGGTTCTTACGTATTAAATACACGTAGTGGAAATAAAGAGCGTATCTCTCGCATTTTCCAAATGCACGCTAACAAACAAAATCCAATTGAAGCCTTAGAAGCTGGTGATATTGGTGCAGCAGTTGGTTTTAAAGATATTAAAACAGGTGATACCTTGTGTGCTGAAAAGTTTCCAATTGTATTGGAAGCGATGGATTTCCCTGATCCAGTTATTGGATTAGCAGTTGAACCAAAAACACAGGCGGATTCTGATAAATTAGGTATGGCTTTAGCTAAATTAGCTGAAGAGGATCCAACTTTCAAAGTGCATACTGATGAAGATTCGGGTCAGACCGTAATCTCTGGAATGGGAGAATTACACTTAGAAATTATCGTAGATCGTTTAAAACGTGAGTTTAAGGTTGAGATCAATCAAGGTGCTCCACAGGTATCTTACAAAGAAACCATTACTGCTCCCGTTTCTCACCGTGAGGTTTATAAAAAGCAGTCTGGTGGACGTGGTAAGTTTGCAGATATTCAATTTGAACTAATTCCAGGTTCAGCTGACAAGCCAGGTTTGGAATTTGTGAATGAAATTGTGGGTGGTTCTATCCCTAAGGAATTTATTCCTTCAGTAGAAAAAGGATTTAAAGCAGCCATGCAGAATGGAGTATTAGCTGGATTTGCTGTAGAGAGTTTAAAAGTTCGTTTGTTTGATGGTTCTTTCCATGCCGTGGATTCAGATTCATTGTCTTTTGAAATTGCTGCAAAAATTGCATTCAAAGAGGCAGCTAGAAAAGCAAGCCCGGTATTACTTGAGCCTATCATGAAAATGGAAGTTATTACTCCTGAAGAAAATATGGGCGATGTAATTGGTGACTTAAACAAAAGAAGAGGTCAGTTAGAAGGAATGGATAGCAGAGCTGGAGCACAAGTTGTTAAAGCAAAAGTTCCTTTGGCAGAGATGTTTGGTTATGTTACACAATTAAGAACATTATCATCTGGTCGTGCAACCAGCACTATGGAATTCAGTCATTATGCTGAAGCTCCTAGAAATGTACAAGACGAAGTTTTAGCAAAAGTTAACGGAAAAGGCGCAAAAGCATAAGATCATGGTTAGCCAAAGAATAAGGATTAAATTAAAATCGTTCGATCACAACTTAGTTGATAAGTCAGCTGAGAAGATTGTAAGAACTGTTAAGGCAACAGGAGCCGTAGTAAGCGGTCCAATTCCTTTGCCAACTCACAAGAAGATTTACACAGTTCTACGTTCACCGCACGTAAACAAAAAAGCGAGAGAACAATTCCAATTGTGCTCATACAAAAGATTGTTAGATATTTACAGTTCAACCGCAAAAACTGTTGATGCTTTGATGAAGCTTGAATTGCCTAGCGGGGTTGATGTTGAAATTAAAGTTTGATAGGAGAAACTATGTCAGGTTTAATAGGAAAAAAATTAGGAATGACCAGCGTCTTCGATGCTAGCGGTAAGCAAATTCCTTGCACCGTAATCGAAGTTGGCCCTTGTGTAGTTACACAGGTGAAAACATCAGAAACTGATGGGTACAGTGCTGTTCAGATAGCGTATGGAGATGCAAAAGAAAAAAACACTCCCGCTGCGTTACAAGGTATTTTTAAGAAAGCAAATACAAGTGCTAAGTCAAAAATAGCTGAGTTTAAAGGTTTTGAGCAAACATTAACTGTAGGCCAAACTTTAACTGTAGATTTATTTGCGGCTGGAGAGTTTGTAGATGTGGTTGGTACCAGCAAAGGAAAAGGTTTCCAAGGTGTTGTTAAGCGTCACAATTTCCAAGGAGTTGGGATGCAAACACATGGTCAGCACAATCGTTTGCGTGCACCAGGATCTATTGGAGCATCATCAGATCCTTCAAGGGTATTCAAAGGTATGCGTATGGCTGGTAGAACCGGTGGTACACGTATCAAGAAAACCAATCTTGAAATATTAAAAGTTCATAAAGATCAAAACTTATTGGTTGTTAAGGGATCTGTTCCTGGCCATAAAGGTTCAATTGTATTGATAGAGAAGTAACATGGAATTAGCAGTATTAAATACCAGCGGATCAGCCACAGGAAGAAAAGTTACCTTAAATGATGACGTTTTCGGGATTGATCCAAACGATCACGCTATTTATTTAGATGTGAAGCAATATTTGGCTAACCAGCGTCAAGGTACTCACTCGTCTAAAGAGAAAAGTACTGTAAGTGGTTCAACCAAAAAATTACACAGACAAAAAGGTACCGGTGGTTCTCGTAAGGGATCTATCAAGTCTGGTACTTTTGTAGGCGGAGCTAGAATCCACGGACCACGTCCTCGTGATTATAGTTTCAAATTAAATAAGAAGCTAAAGCAATTAGCTCGTAAGAGTGCTTTAGCCTATAAAGCAAAGGAAAATAACATTGCGGTACTTGAGGTATTTGCGATGGAGAATCCTAAAACTAAGAATTACATGAATATCTTGAATGGTTTGGATTTAACTAACAGTAAAACTTTGTTAGTGTTAGCAGACTATAATGAGAATATTTATAAGTCGGGAAGAAACTTGCCTAAAGCTAAGATTATGGCTGCAAAGGATCTAAACACTTATGATATCTTACATGCAGATAAGGTAATTCTTGTTGAGAATTCAGTTGAAGTTATTGAGAACATTTTAAATAAGGCGTAAGATGACAATTTTAAAGAAGCCTTTAGTAACAGAGAAATTTACTGCCATTAGCGAAAAGTTAAATAAGGTAAGTTTCATAGTAGCCAAAACGGCTACCAAAACAGAAATTAAAAAAGCTGTTGAAGAAACATATAGTGTGAATGTTACAAACGTTAACACCATGGTATATGCAGGTAAATCAAAAGCCAGATTTACCAAAAGAGGTTATTTCTCAGGACGTAAACCATCTTTTAAGAAGGCTGTAATTACTTTACAAGAGGGTCAGAAAATTGACTTCTTCCAAAATATCTAAGAAAGACAATGGGAATCAGGAAATTTAAACCAGTAACACCGGGAACACGCTTCAGGGCTCAAAATACCTACGAAGAGTTAACACCGGATTATAAAGTTGAGAAGTCGTTAATCGTGAGTTTAAAAAACTCAGGTGGACGTAATAACTCAGGTAAAATGACCATGCGCTATATTGGTGGTGGAAGTCGTAAATTGTACCGTGTTATTGATTTTAAGCGTAACAAATTTGGGGTGGAAGCTGTAGTAGATTCTATTCAGTACGATCCAAATCGTTCTTGCTTTATTGCATTGTTAAAATATGCTGATGGTGAGAAGCGTTACATTCTAGCTCCTAAAGGAGTTGAAGCTGGACAAACGTTGATGAGTGGTACCGGGATTGCACCTGAGATTGGTAATGCTTTACCTTTGTCAGAAATTCCATTAGGTACAACCATACACAATATTGAGATTCATCCTGGTAAAGGCGGACAAATTGCTCGCTCTGCAGGAACTGCTGCTCAATTATTGAACCGTGACGGTAAATATGCCACTGTTAAAATGGTATCTGGTGAAACCCGTCAAATCTTAGTTACCTGTTATGCTACGGTTGGACAGGTATCAAATCCTGATCACATGAACGAAGTAAAGGGTAAAGCTGGTGCTAATCGTTGGATTGGTAGAAGGCCACGTACTCGTCCTGTTGCTATGAACCCTGTAGATCACCCAATGGGTGGTGGTGAAGGTAGAGCTTCAGGTGGTCACCCACGTTCACGTAAAGGATTAAAATCTAAGGGTTACAAAACACGTACACCAAAGAAATATTCGAACTCATTTATCATTGAAAGTCGTAAGAAGAAATAACGAGATATGGCGCGTTCATTAAAAAAAGGTCCGTTTGTAGAAGTTAAACTTGAGAAGAAAGTTTTCGCTATGAACGATAACAAGAAAAAATCAGTAATTAAAACTTGGAGTCGCAGGTCAATGATTACTCCTGATTTTGTAGGTCATACTTTTGCAGTACATAACGGGAGTAAATTTATTCCAGTTTATGTAACTGAAAATATGGTAGGCCATAAGTTGGGCGAGTTCGCTCCAACCCGTACATTTAAGTCGCATCCTGTTAAGTAATAAGAAGAATGGAAGCAGTAGCTAAATTAAATAATTGTCCAACCTCTCCAAGAAAAATGAGGTTATTGGCCGATTTGATCCGCGGAAAGCGCGTTGAAGATGCTTTTAATATTTTGGTATTTAATGCTAAGAAAGAGAATTCTCTTCGTTTAGAGAAATTACTTCGCTCGGCAATTGCCAATTGGGAGCAAAAAAACGAAGGTAGTAGAGTAGAGGATAGTGAACTATTTATCAAAACCATTTTCGTAGATGGTGGAGCAATGGTTAAAAGAATTCGCCCTGCACCTCAAGGAAGAGCACATCGTATTCGCAAGCGTTCTAATCACGTTACGTTAATCGTGGATAGCAAAGTTGCGACGAAAGAAGTTAGTAAAGAATCAATAGAAAACGCATAAATTAATCAGAATGGGACAAAAGGTTAACCCAATAGGTTTACGCTTAGGTATTATCAGAGGCTGGGAGTCTAACTGGTATGGTGGTAAAAATTTTGCTGATAAGCTTATCGAAGATGAGAATATCAGAAAATACTTAAATGCTCGTATTACAAAAGGTGGTATTGCAAAAATCATCATCGAGCGTACCATAAAACGTGTGATTATCACTATCCACACTTCACGTCCTGGTATCGTAATTGGTAAAGCGGGATCAGAAGTTGATAAAATCAAAGAAGAGGTTAAGAAATTAACCAAAAAAGACGTTGCAATCAACATTTTTGAAATTAAGCGCCCTGAATTGGATGCAACTTTAGTTGGAGAGTCTATTGCTAGCCAGATTGTTGCTCGTGTTTCATACAAGCGTGCAGTTAAAATGGCTATTGCATCTACCATGAGAATGGGAGCAGAAGGTATAAAAGTGATGGTATCTGGTCGTTTGGGTGGTGCTGAGATGGCTCGTTCAGAGTCTTTCAAAGAAGGAAGAACACCATTACATACCTTACGTGCCGATATCGACTATACCATTGCAGAAGCTTTAACGGTATACGGAAAGATTGGAATTAAAGTTTGGATTTGTAAAGGAGAGGTTTTTGGTAAAAGAGATCTTTCTCCTAACTTAGGATTCACAAACTCTAACGACAAAGCTGCATCAGGTGGTTCAAACCGTCCGGATAACAGAAGAGGTTCTGATAGAAGAGAAGGTGGTAATCGTGGTGGAGAGAGAAGAGAAGGTGGAAACCGTGGTGCTGGTTCAGATAGAAGAAGAAAATAATTAATTGTTCGAAAGCTAAATAACTGTAGAAATGTTACAGCCTAAAAAGACTAAATATAGGAAACAACAAAAAGGAAGAGTAAGAGGAAATGCCACACGTGGATTTACTGTTTCTTTCGGATCATTTGGGTTAAAAGCCCTTGATACCTGTTTCCTCACATCAAAGCAATTGGAAGCAGCTCGTGTAGCGTTAAATCGTTACATGAAACGTGAAGGTCAGGTTTGGATCCGTGTGTTTCCAGATAAACCAATGACACGTAAACCAGCTGAAGTACGTATGGGTAAAGGTAAGGGAGCACCAGAATTTTGGGTTGCTCGTTGCAGACCAGGAACCATTATTTTTGAAGCGGATGGTGTACCAATGGCAATTGCTCAAGAAGCTATGCGTTTAGCTTCACAAAAGTTGCCGGTAATTACTAAATTTGTTGTTAAACCTGAATATAGCGAATAATTATGAAAAACGCCGAAATAAAGGAGTTGTCTAATAAAGAATTAGCAGCTAGAATCAGAGAAGAGAGAGCTGGATTTACCAAATTGGTATTAAATCACGCCATTTCTCCTGTTGAGAACCCAAATATTATCAAAGAAAACAAAAGATTAATTGCTCGTTTGTTGACAGAACAAAGAATGCGTCAATTAGTTAGTGTTCAATAAAGATTGAAGATGGAAAATACATTAGAAGTAAGAAACTCTAGAAAAGTCATCATCGGTAAAGTAGTTAGCAATAAAATGCAAAAAACTATTGTAGTATCGGTTGAACGTAAAGTGATGCACCCTAAGTATGGTAAGTTCATTAAGATGACCTCTAAGTTTAAGGCTCATGACGAAAAGGGTGAATGCGGTATGAATGATATCGTAAAAGTTATGGAAACTCGTCCGCTGAGTAAAGATAAGCGTTGGAGATTAGTAGAAATCATTGAAAAAGCTAAATAACGATGATACAACAAGAAAGTAGGTTAAAAGTAGCCGATAACAGTGGTGCAAAAGAAGTTCTTTGCATCCGTGTATTAGGTGGAACTGGTAGGAGATATGCATCTGTTGGCGACAAGATTGTTGTTACAGTTAAATCTGCTATGCCATCTGGTACTGTAAAAAAAGGAACTGTTTCAAAAGCAGTTGTGGTAAGAACCAAAAAAGAAGTTCGTAGAGCTGATGGTTCTTATATTCGTTTCGACGATAACTCATGTGTATTGTTAAATGCGCAAGATGAACCACGTGCTACTCGTATTTTTGGGCCAGTAGCCCGCGAATTAAGAGAAAAGCAATTTATGAAGATTGTTTCATTAGCTCCGGAGGTATTATAAAATGGAAAGAAAATTCAACAGCCAGGCAAAGCGCCACGTTAAAAAAGGCGATATGGTACAAGTTATTGCTGGAGATGACAAAGGCAAAAAAGGTCGTATTATTGAAATCGTTTCAGATAGCAACAGAGCTATTGTAGAAGGTATTAATATAGTAAGCCGCCACACAAAGCCTAATGCACAAAACCAGAATGGAGGAATCATCAAGAAAGAAGCTCCTGTTCATATTTCAAATCTTCAAGTAGTAGATAAAACAGGTGTAGCGTCACGTGTTGGAAGAAAAGAAAATGAAAAAGGCAAATTGGTGCGTGTTTCTAAAAAGTCTGGTGAAATTATAGATTAAGGAGAATTGTATGTATACGCCAAGATTAAAAGAAAAATATGCTAAGCAGATAATTCCTGCGATGCAAGAGAAGTTTGGTTACAGAAACAGCATGATGGTGCCTAAATTGTTAAAGATTTGCATTAATCAGGGTATTGGCCAAGCGGTAGCAGATAAAAAATTAGTGGATCAAGCTATTGAAGAATTATCTTTAATTGCAGGTCAGAGAGCTGTAGGTACTCGTTCTAAGAAAGATATTTCTAACTTTAAGTTAAGAAAGAATGTTCCAATCGGTACACGTGTTACATTACGTGGTGATAGAATGTATGAATTTTTAGATCGTTTAATCTCTGTTTCTTTGCCACGTGTTCGTGATTTCCAAGGTTTAAAATTGAAAGGTTTTGATGGCAGAGGAAACTACAACATGGGTGTTACTGAGCAAATCATTTTCCCAGAGATTGTAATGGAGAAAGTTACCCGTATCAATGGTATGGATGTAACTTTTGTAACCTCTGCAACCAATGATGAGCAATGTTTAGAGTTATTGAAAGAGTTTGGTTTCCCATTCAAAAAATCTTAATTAAATAAAGATGGCAAAAGAGTCAATAAAAGCACGTCAGCGCAAAAGAGAAAGAATGGTAGCACAGTTTGCTGCAAAGCGCGAGGCTTTAAAAAAAGCAAATGATTCGGCTGGTTTACAAAAGTTACCACGTAACGCATCACCGGTTCGTTTGAAAAATCGTTGCAAATTAACTGGTCGTCCTAAAGGTTACATGAAAGATTTTGGCATTTGTCGTAATCAATTCAGAGAATTAGCCTTAATGGGTAAAATACCAGGTGTAACCAAAGCTAGCTGGTAATTAAAAGAAAAATTTGGTAAGGGATGCGAGTTATTGTATATTCGCAGCCCTTTAACTATATAAAACAATAACTCAATCAGTAAGAGTACAAGCCTTGGCTAACTACTGATGAGTAAAAATAACAACATATGACAGATCCAATATCAGATTATTTAACTAGGCTTCGTAATGCGATCAAGGCAAATCATCGCATTGTAGAAATCCCAAGCTCCAAATTAAAAAAGGAGATTACACGTGTTCTTTTTGAAAAAGGATACATTTTGAACTATAAGTTCGAAGATGTGGTTAACCACCAAGGTGTAATTAAAATTGCTTTGAAATACCATCCGGTAACAAAGACTTCAGCAATTAAAAGTTTAGAAAGAATTAGCCGTCCTGGTTTACGTAGATATGCTGGTGTAGAAAATATGCCTCGCGTTATCAACGGAATGGGTGTTGCTATTGTTACTACCTCTAAAGGTGTAATGACAGACAAAGAAGCCCGTAACCATAATGTAGGTGGTGAAGTATTGTGTTACGTGTATTAATATATAGGAGAAAGAAATTATGTCACGTATAGGAAAAGCACTTATAAAATTACCTGCCGGTGTTGAGGTTAAGGTTTCATCTTCAAATATGGTAACTGTAAAAGGTCCAAAAGGTGAATTAACACAACAATTAGATGCAGATATATCGCTCGAGATTATTGATGGAAATATTCAATTAAACAGAGCTACAGATCAAAAACGTCACAAAGCACTACATGGTTTATACCGTTCATTGGTAAATAACATGGTAACTGGTGTTACGCAAGGTTACAAAAAACGTCAAGAATTAGTGGGTGTTGGTTACAAAGCTACCAATGAAGGGAATATTCTTGATTTAACCCTTGGATACTCTCACCATATTTATTTTGAAATCCCTAAGGAATTATCTGTAAAAACAGAACAAGATAAAGGTAAAAATCCAATTGTTACATTAGAAGGTATCGATAAACAATTGATTGGTCAAGTTGCTGCAAAGATTCGCTCGTTGCGTGCACCAGAACCATACAAAGGTAAAGGTATCAAGTTTGAAGGTGAAGTATTAAGAAGAAAAGCGGGTAAAACTGCTTCTAAATAAAAATTGAGCCATGTTTAGTAAAGAATCAAGAAGAAATAAAATCCGTGCCCGTATTCGCAGTCGCGTTTCAGGTACAGCTCAAAAACCTCGTTTATCGGTATTTAGGAGCAACAAATATATTTATGCGCAGCTTATTGATGATGTTTCAGGTAAAACGCTTGTATCTACATCATCTAGGGCATTAACTGATAAAGTTAATAAAGTTGACTCTTCAACTGAGGTTGGAAAAACTTTAGCTCAAAAAGCATTATCTTCAGGTATTACTGAAGTAGTTTTCGACAGAGGTGGATATTTGTATCATGGTCGTGTGAAAGCATTGGCTGATGGTGCAAGAGAAGGCGGACTTAAATTTTAATTTTAGAAAGAAGAAGTATGTCAACAGCAAATATTAAAAAAGTAAAAACTACCGATATCGAGTTAAAAGAGAAGGTTGTTTCTATCAATCGTGTAGCGAAAGTTACAAAAGGGGGTAGAACTTTTAGCTTTTCTGCTCTAGTGGTAGTAGGAGATGGAAATGGTGTAGTAGGATATGGTTTAGGAAAATCATTAGAGGTTACAGATGCTATCTCTAAAGGTGTAGACGATGCCAAGAAGAATTTGATTAAAGTTCCTGTGCTTAAAGGTACTGTTCCTCATGAGCAATTAGGGAAATATGGTGGTGGCAGGGTATTCTTAAAGCCTGCAGCTCACGGTACTGGTGTTATTGCCGGTGGTGCGATGCGTGCGGTATTAGAGAGTGCTGGTGTTACAGACGTTTTAGCAAAATCTAAAGGCTCTTCAAATCCACATAACGTGGTTAAAGCAACTATCAATGCTTTGTTAGAAATGCGTGATGCTTTTACAGTTGCTCAGCAAAGAGGTATCAGTTTAAAGAAGGTTTTTAACGGACAATAACACGATGGAAAAGTTTAGAATTACACAAGTAAAAAGTACCATCGATAGAATGGAAGATCAAAAACGCACAATTCGTGCTTTAGGATTTACCAAATTAAATCAGAGCAAAGAAGTGGAAGGTACACCACAAATCATGGGAATGATTAATAAAGTTGCTCATTTGTTAAAAATAGAAAAAATCTAATAAGAGATTAGCAATGAAATTACATACATTAAAACCAGCAAGTGGGTCAACTCACAAAGAAGGTAAAAGAGTAGGTAGAGGTGAAGGTAGCGGAAAAGGTGGTACAGCTGCACGTGGACACAAAGGTGCTGGTTCTAGAAGTGGTACTAGTACAAAACGTGGTTTTGAGGGTGGTCAAATGCCTTTATACCGTCGTGTTCCAAAGTTTGGTTTCAAAAACTTGAACCGTGTTGCTTATGCTCCTATCAATTTAGATAAATTACAAGAGTTAGCTGATAATGGTATCACTAAAATCGATAATACAGTTCTACGTGAGAATGGTTTGATAGGAAAAAAGGATTTAGTAAAGATTTTAGGTCGCGGTGAATTAAAAACTGCTCTTGAAATTAAAGCTGATAAGTTTTCTAGCGCTGCTCAGAAAGCTGTTGAAGCTGCAGGTGGATCAATCGCTAGTAATTAATAACAATTTATATTTCCAACGCAGGTGAAGAAATTAATAGAAACATTTCAAAACATATACAGAATCGAAGAGCTAAGATATAAATTAGCTGTTACATTTTGGATGTTATTGGCTTACCGTTTGGGTACTTATGTTACCCTTCCTGGTGTTGACCCAAATATGCTTCAAGGTTCAGCCCAGCAAGCAGATGGTGGTATTTTTGGATTAATTAATATGTTTGCCGGTGGTGCTTTTGCTAGGGGATCTATTTTTGCCCTTGGTATTATGCCATATATCTCAGCTTCTATTGTGGTTCAATTAATGAGCCTAGCTGTTCCTTCTTTTCAGAAAATGCAGAAAGAAGGAGAAGATGGTAGAAGAAAAATTAATCAAATTACTAGGTATTTAACTATTGTAATAACTGCTGTTCAAGCGATTGGTTTCTTAATAAACTTGAAATCAGAAAATCCTCAAGCTGTTCTTTCTATTACAAACCCAGCAGAGATGTCAGATTTCGTATTCATGCTTAGTTCTGTTATTATTCTTACTTCTAGCACCATGTTTGTAATGTGGTTAGGTGAAAGAATTACCGAAAAAGGAATAGGAAACGGTATATCGCTTATCATCATGATTGGTATCATCGCTCGATTACCTTTTGCTTTAAAAGAAGAATTCAACTTTAAATTAAGTGAAAGTGGTGGTGGTCTTGTAATATTCTTAGTTGAGTTAGCTGCTTTGTTTGCGGTAGTTATGATTACCATATTATTGGTTCAAGGTACAAGAAAGATTCCTGTTCAATATGCGAAGAGAGTAGTTGGAAATCGTCAATACGGTGGAGTTAGACAGTACATTCCTTTAAAAGTGAATGCAGCCGGTGTTATGCCAATCATTTTTGCTCAAGCATTAATGTTTATTCCATCAACCGTTGCTCAGTTTTTTCCTAATTACGAAGCGATGCAAGGAGTGATGGGTGCATTTATCAATCCTATGGGATGGACCTACAATATTACTTTTGCCATATTGATCATTGTTTTCACCTATTTCTACACAGCGATTTCAGTAAACTCTAATCAAATTTCTGATGATATGAAACGTAATGGTGGATTTATTCCTGGGGTAAAACCTGGTAAATCAACTGCTGATTTCATAGATAACGTGATGTCTAGAATTACTTTACCTGGCGCAATATTTTTAGCTTTTGTTGCAATATTGCCTTCATTAGCTAATGTGATGAATATTAATAGTCAGTTTGCTCAATTCTATGGTGGAACTAGTTTATTGATTATGGTTGGCGTAGTATTAGATACTTTACAACAAATAGAAAGCCATTTAATGATGCGTCATTATGATGGTTTAATGAAATCGGGAAGAATTAAGGGTAGAAATGCTGTTGGTGCAGGGGTTTAATTAAATAAATCGTTGACAATAACAAAAGTTTTACTATTTTTGCCTCCCTTTTTAGGATAATATGCCAAAACAGTCGTTAATAAAACAAGACGGTACCATAACAGAGTCGCTTAGTAATGCGATGTTTAGAGTACAGTTGGAAAATGGGCACGAGGTAATTGCCCATATCTCAGGTAAGATGCGTATGCATTACATTAAAATCTTACCAGGAGATAAAGTGTCGATAGAAATGTCGCCATATGACCTATCAAAAGGAAGAATTATTTATAGATACAAGTAATAAACTCGTAAAATGAAAATTAGAGCATCGGTAAAAAAGCGCAGTGAAGATTGCATTATCGTAAAGCGTAAAGGAAGAGTTTACGTTATTAACAAAAAGAACCCTAAGTTTAAACAACGTCAAGGATAACCCTCGGCTTTGCTCGGTGTGTTAAATTGAAAAAAAGTTAAAAAGAAGTATGGCTCGTATAGCAGGTATAGATTTACCCAAAAACAAAAGAGGAGAGATAGGTTTAACCTATATCTTCGGAATTGGACGTTCAATTGCCCAAAGGATATTAACCGAGTGTGGCGTTGATTACGACAAAAAAGTAAACGAATGGAACGACGAAGAGTTGAATGCCATTCGTAAGTATGTAACAGAAAAAATTACCGTAGAAGGTGAATTACGTTCGGAACGTCAATTAAACATCAAGCGTTTGATGGATATTGGATGCTACCGTGGCCTACGTCATCGTAAAGGTTTACCTGTTCGTGGACAACGTACTCGTACGAATTCACGCACTCGTAAAGGTAAGCGTAAAACTGTTGCAGGTAAGAAAAAAGTAACCAAATAATCAGTAATTAAGTAATAATGGCTGCGAATAATAAAAAAGTTACAAAGAAGAGAGTAGTAAGCATTGAGGCTCATGGTCAAGTGCATATTAAAGCTTCTTTTAATAACGTAATTATCTCTATCACTAATCAAACAGGTCAAGTTGTATCTTGGGCATCTTCTGGTAAAATGGGTTTTAGAGGTTCAAAGAAAAATACTCCATATGCTGCACAGATGGCTTCAGCAGATTGTGCTAAAGTTGCGGTAGATGCAGGTATGAAAAAAGTTGATGTGTTTATTAAAGGACCTGGTTCTGGTAGAGATTCTGCTATCCGTACCCTTCAAGCCACAGGATTAGAAGTATTATCAATCACTGATATTACTCCTTTACCTCACAATGGCTGTCGTCCTCCTAAAGCACGTAGAGTTTAATATTTTAAAGATAAGATAGTAATGGCAAGATATATAGGACCAAAAACCAAAATCGCCAGAAGATTTAAAGATCCAATTTTTGGACCAGATAAATCTTTTGAGAAGAGACCAACTCCTCCAGGACAACATGGTAGCTCTCGTAGGCGTACCAAACAAACTGAATACGCTATTCAGTTATCTGAGAAGCAAAAGGCTAAATACACTTATGGTGTGTTGGAACGTCAGTTTTACAAAACTTTTGAGATGGCTGCTCGTAAAAAAGGTATTACCGGTGAAAACTTGTTAAGATTTTTAGAGTCTCGTTTAGACAATACAGTTTATCGCATGGGATTTGCCCAAACTCGCAGTCAGGCTCGTCAATTGGTTTCTCATGGTCATATTAATGTAAATGGCAAATTAGTTAATATACCATCAGCGCAATTAAGACCTGGAGACGTTATCTCTGTTCGTGAAAAATCTAAATCTTTAGAAGTTATCACGCATTCGATCGCTGCTAGTAATCCTAAGAAATTTAACTGGTTAAATTTTGAAACAAAAGAAATGGCCGGTACTTTCTTAGCTTACCCTGAGCGTGACCAAATTCCTGAAAACATTAAAGAACAGTTGATCGTAGAATTGTATTCTAAATAATCATTTAATAAGAACCATACATGGGTATCCTTGCATTCCAAAAACCAGATAAAGTTATTATGCACAAAGACACTGAGTTCTTTGGGCAATTCGAATTCCGTCCGCTTGAAAAAGGGTATGGCGTAACAATTGGAAATTCATTAAGAAGGATTCTTTTATCTTCTTTGGAAGGTTATGCTATTACTTCAATCAAAATTACGGGAGTAGATCATGAATTCTCGACCATCAAAGGTGTAATTGAAGATGTAACTGAAATGGTAATGAACTTTAAACAAGTTCGTTTCAAAAGAATCGTAGATGGAATAGATAATGAAAAAATCTATGTTAACTTAAAAGGTAGCGAACAGTTTTTGGCTGGAGAAATTGGTAAACATACCAATTCTTTTAAAGTCTTAAATCCAGAATTAGTTATCTGTAACATGGAACCATTTGTTCACTTAGAGGTTGAATTAACGATCGAAAAAGGTCGTGGATACGTTCCTGCTGAGGAGAATAAGTCTAAGGATGCTAATATCGGTGTAATAGCTATCGATTCAGTTTTCACACCTATTAAGAATGTAAAGTATAGTGTTGAAGATTTTCGTGTAGAACAAAAGACTGATTACGAGAAATTGTTAATTGAAATTGAAACGGATGGTTCAATTCATCCAGAGGAAGCTTTAAAAGAGGCTGCTAAGATTTTGATTCAACACTTTATGCTATTCTCTGATGAGTTAATCACCTTAGATACTCAGGTTAAAGAACCTACTCAAGAAGTAGACGAAAATTATTTACATGTTCGTAAAATTCTTAAAACTCCTTTGTCTGATCTAGATTTGTCTGTGCGTGCTTACAATTGTTTGAAAGCTGCTGATATCAAATCTTTGGCAGATTTAGTTTCTTATGATATTGCTGATTTATTGAAATTCCGCAATTTTGGTAAGAAATCATTAAGCGAATTAGAGGAACTTGTGAGAGATAAAGGTTTAACTTTTGGTATTGATATCGCAAAATATAAGTTAGATCAAGAGTAATTGTTAGAAAAATGTAACGTGCTGTGAAGCACACATACAAAATAGAAAAATGAGACACGGAAAAACATTTAATCATTTAAGCAGAACTGCTTCACATAGAAAAGCTTTACTTGCTAATATGGCTACTTCTTTAATTTTACACAAGAAGATTACCACAACTACTGCGAAAGCAAAGGAGTTACGCAAATATGTAGAGCCTTTGATAACTAAAGCGAAAGACGATAGTACACATTCTCGTCGTGTTGTTTTTAGTTATTTAAAGAATAAAGAATCTATTAAAGAACTTTTTGGCCCAGTTGCTGGTAAAGTTGCTGATAGACCAGGTGGATACACCCGCGTGCTTAAATTAATGAACAGAAAAGGTGATAACGCTGAAATGGCTATCATTGAGTTAGTTGATTTTAACGAAAACTTATTGAAAGATTCATCATCTAAGGCATCAAGCAGCAAAAGAACCCGTCGTGGTAAGGCAAAAACTTCGGCTCCTAAAGCAGAAGTTGTTGCAGAAACGCCTGCTGATTCTGCAGAATAATCATTTAAACAAAACTTTGAAAAGCCTTGTACTATGTACAGGGCTTTTTTTATTTATAGGTCTAAGTATTGTATACTTCTTTTTATTTTGTTTTGAGGTATGTATTTATTTTTGATTAGATTGTAACCTTTTATTACCCCTGTGCGTCTTATTCCTAAAGTTTCCAATTGTTCATATGACGGCCTCTGATTTTAATTCTTGTGTTGATTTATATGCTGATTCCTTATTTAGGTTCATCGTAAAAAACTTGAAAGATCAGGATGCTGCGCGTGATGTAGTTCAAGATACATTTGAAAAAATGTGGAGAAAGCTTTCCTATGTAGATTTTGACAAGGCAAAAAGTTATCTGTTTACCACCGCTTATCATACCATGATAGATAAAATTAGGAAAGAGCAACGTTCTGGTTTACTAGAATCTCATCATGAAAATTTGGTTCAAACCGAAAATTCATTTACTGATTTAAAATCTATTTTAGACAAAGCACTGAATACCTTAAGTCAAATTCAACGATCTGTTATTTTGTTAAGGGATTACGAAGGCTATAGTTATGAAGAAATTGGATCAATTACCGGCTTAAATGAAAGTCAGGTTAAAGTATATATTTATAGGGCTAGGATGTCATTAAGAAGCTATTTGGGTGAAAGGGGGCAGATTCTATGAAAATAACACTGGATAATTATGGGTTATGGATGGTTGATTACTTGGATGATTCTTTACCTGATAGCGATAGATCTGAGTTTGAATTTTTTTTACAGGAGCATCCAGAAATTAATGAGGAACTATTACTTATAAAAGGATTGGAGAATAAACCTATTGCATGCTCTCATGAGCTGCATGGGATTGATTTTAGTTATTTAAAGAAATTGCCAGAAATTACTATCGCTCCCGAGATATTAATCGCTTATATGGAAGGGGATTTAATTGGAAGTGAAAAGGCAGATTGTGAGCGCAAATTAGTTTTATATCCTAATAATAAAACGGAGTTAGCGTGGTATATCCAATCTAAGCTTATTCCAGAAACATCTGTTTTTGAAAATAAAGAGAATTTAAAAAAGCCAATCGCTAGAAAACTTTCCTTGCCTCTTGCTATTTTTACTGCAGCTGCCTGTTTGCTGTTTATTGGTTTTTTAGCTTATTTTATTAAAGAACAGGCCTTAAAAACAAGGATGCAAAGTGATGCTACAGAAATGTTGATTTCTCCGAGTATGAATGCCCAAAAAGTATTATCAACTAAAGAAATAATTAAAGTAAAACATACTAATTTTAATAAAATAGCTAGCAATTGCTTCTCTAGAGAAGCATTGAAAGTAACATGGATAGCAGATAGAAAGGGTGGGGCAGTTCTGGAAAAAGGGATTGCAATTAAGAAACCTGAAATAAATTTAGTTCATGAACCAGCACCTATTTGTTTATCTAAAAAAGAATATATAAAAAAACCATTTTTGAATCCAGCAGAATTTTTAGTTCAGAAAATAAAAGAAGAAGTATTTGTAAATGTTGGATTGTCCTTTCATTCAGAAACTAACCCAGAAACACAGGTAAAGCGATATGGTTTAATTTCTAAATATTTTGCTTACGAACGTATTGTAAAAACCAATTAATAAGATGAAAAAAATATTTTTTATGAGCCTGCTTGGAATAGGCAGCAGCTTGTTTGCACAAAAAGAGATGCGTCTGGCCAATTATTCAAAAATTAGTTTTGATATTCCAATCAAAGTTGTTTTGGTAAAAAGTGCTGAAGCCAAAGTGCAATTAGCTGCAGGATACGAAGGAATAACTGTAGAGGTGAAAGAAAAAACCTTAGCCTTTCATTTAAATGAAACAGTTCCTATTTCTAAGCAGCAAGTTACTCTATATTATACCGATTTAAACGAAATAGAAATAAATGGAGCAGGTAGCATTGAAACTGCAAGTGGAGAGAAAATTGTGGGTAATGAATTTAAGTTGATTTCTAGCGGAGCCGTAAAAGCAATGTTGGGGATAGATGCAAAAGATTTATCTATCCAATCTGATGGTGCTTCTAAAATTACCTTATTTGGAGAGGTAGAAAGTGCCAAGTTAACATTGTCTGGAGCAAGTAAATTATTTGCTAATGAATTAAACTGTAAAGACATGACCATTAATGCCTCTGGAGCTAGCTTTTATAATATTAATACAAGAGGAGATTTGGTAATAGATGCTAGTGGTTCGAGTAAAGGAATTTATACAGGAGTTCCTAAAAGTAAAATCATAAATATTAGTGGATTGGCAAATATTGTTGATGCCGCAACGGGTGATCAAATGAAAGATGATCGCTTGGGTGATGGGGATGATACCACTAGAATTATCATAGGTAAAAAGAAGTTTATTATAGTAGAAGATAAAGATAAAATTACCCTTGGAGAGGAAGCTGAAAAAAAAGAAAAGAAATATGAGTTGAAGCATGTATATGCTGGTTTTGAAATGGGGGTAAATCAATTTACTACCAATGCCATGAGCACCAATTTGCCAACAGAATACGATTTTTTAGAGGTTAAGCCAGAGAAGTCATTTTTTTATGGTTTAAATCTGTGGGAGGGCGATTATCAAATAGTTGCCAATCATTTAGCCTTAACCAGCGGATTTGGGATGGAGTTTCAGAATTTTGCATTTAACACCAATAGGGTTTTATTAGCCAATCAAAATGGGGTCGCGGCAGATTCTGGATTAGTAGGCTTAAACAAAAATAACTTATATGTCTACCAGTTTAATATGCCATTATTACTCAAATTTGCTCCAAGAACAAAAAAACAGAAAAATAAGTTCCATGCAGTAATAGGAGTTATTGCTTCTTTTAAAGCATACAGTCATTTAAGAACTGAAACCACCGCATTTGGTTATGAGCAAGAAACCAAAACGCGAGATGATTTTAATATTAATCCGTTCAGGATTACTGCCACTGCAAGGCTTGGGTATGGATGGTTTAGGGCATTTGCTAACTATAGTTTAACACCCTATTTTAAAACGGAAGCCAATACACCAGATTTTAGAACACTTTCTGTAGGTTTAACGCTAGTTCCATTCTAAAAATGTTTACTCATTTTCTTTTTGTAAGCATAGCAGCTGTAAGAATTTGGCTTGAAATTTGATTCAAATTAGAAACTACAAACAATATGAAAAAACAATTACTATCAGCAGCATTAATCCTGGGTGGATTAACTGCATTTGCACAAATTACCGTTGAAAAATCTTCCTATGCGGTGCCTGGAGATTGGTTTCTAATAGCAAACGATACCACCATAGATGAAAGTACTAGCTCAGCATTAAAATTAGCTGGACAAAATAAACGTTGGGATCTATCAGGTTGGGCAGATCGTCATTCAAAAGATACTACTTTTTATGCAGATGGGTTTACTTACCCTGGTGCTCCAGCAGGCTGTAATTTGGTTAGCTATGAAAAAGACCCATTTACAATGGAAGAAATGCCAACTTACTACAATATTAGTAATACGGCTTTACGCGTTATTTTAGAGGCTGGCCCAACATCAGGCGCAGGAGGTGCATTTAAATTGTTTCAGTTTCCATCTACCATGGGTACTAAGTTTACAGACTCAACAGTGAATTTTTTAACCCTATTGGCTTCAGATTTTGGTTTAGAATTACCATTTGTAGATTCGCTTAGAATTACCTACACCTTCAAGGTTACCTCGGAGGTAGATGCGTATGGTAAATTGAAATTGGATGCTGGTGAATTTGATGTAATCAGACAATTGTCTAACACCAATGTGCGGGTTAAATTTATGGTTAGAAATACCATTACAGGAACTTATAGCAGTCTTCCTGGATTTGGAGATGCGAATGAAAATATTAACTCATACGCTTGGTTGTCTGCAAATGGTGGACACCCATTATTAATTGCTAATACAGATACAACTGGTTTGGTAACAGATATTGAATATGTTTTAGCAAGCAGCAGAGGTTTAAGCAGTGGATTAAATCAAGTATCCAGCGCGATTAGCATGAATGTATATCCTAATCCAGCTAAAGAAAATACCCATATAGAATTGAATACAATTTATCGTACTCCAGCTACTTTGAGTATGTTAGATGTGTTAGGAAATGAAGTGTTGGTGCAAGAAAATGTAAGCCTTAACGCGGGCTATAATTCAATCCCTTTAAATCTGAACGGAATTAAACCAGGAGTTTATTTTATTCAGTTAGTTCAAGGTGATATAAAAACAAGTAAAAGATTTGTTGTAGAAAACTAGTTTAAGTAAATGTTTAAACTCCATAAAAAAACCCGAGCTGCCATGCAACTCGGGTTTTTTTATGGAATATTATTAGAACCTATTATTTGGTTATAACTAATTTTTGGCTAGCTGTATAATTGCCAGCTTTGATGTTAATCATATAAACACCAGCATTCACGTTTGAAGTGTTCATTGGTAATTCAAAAGCTCCTGCAGGAGTATTTGCAAATGTTAAGTTAGCTACTTCTTGACCCATTAAGTTAGTTAATGAAACATTAACATCTGAAGCAGTTAATAAGTCTAAATTTACAGTTACTTTTGATGTAGCAGGATTAGGGAATACAGAGTTGATTTTAACTGTTTCCATATCATTTAAACCAACACCTGGTTTACCATTGCTAGTATCTACGCTTAAGTGGAAGTAACTTGTCACAAATCTTTCATTGGTGAAAGCTTGACCTGCAACATAACCATTCCATCCGTTTATTGTAGCATAAGCATAAGGCTTAAGGCCTAAAAGTGGCGTGTTATTAAATTTAGTATTTTCCCAACCAATAGCGCCTTCGTTAAGGTATAAGCCATAACCAAAATAGTTGGTTCTTCTCATGCCTGCAGGTGCATTAGCTGGATTTAACTGGTAACAAAATACAGCAGTATCTGTGCCAATAATAGCAGGTATGCCTGATTTGAAAGTGAAAGTAAAGCCAGTTAAAATATTTACATTAGTACCAGTAGAATTTGCATTTACATTTATACCTTCTGGTGCTTTGATAGATGAGATTTTGCTAAACCAACCGTTTTCAAAACCGCCATTATTATTGCTTACACGGGTGGTATCAAACATGCCATTAGCTCCTGAAGACAATAAGAAAGTATCCATGTCTATGAATCCTGCAGGCATTCTGTTGCTTGAATTCCAATGTGCAGTTTGTGCATTTGGTAGAGAGTATCTGGTACCATCTTGAAAAGCACGATTTCCGATTTGAGCACCTCTCCAATAAGCAACAAACAAGGTATCAACTACCGGCATTTTTCCACCCATTCCATCTCCAATCGAATCTACATTTCTAACATACAAATAAGAAAAAGCAACGCTGTCCAATTTATAACTATTAAATCTAGATAATTGGTTTTCTGGTGCTAATGTATTTTGGATTAAATCATCTTTAGGGTCAAAAATATGTCCAACACTCACTGTACCGCCATATCTTACTGCTCCATCATCTTCAACAAACTTATTTAATGAGTCGTGAATTAAAAAATCTACATATCTTCTTAATCCAGCACCTGCAGAACTTTTCTCCATCATTTCAATCACATCATACCAAGCAGAAACAGGTTCACCACCTTTTTTCATTGGCTTATGAGTTTTGAACGGATTAACTTTTACTCCTTCAGCATGGTATTGAAATTCGCCACTGCCGTCAATTTTTTGTGCCATTGCAGCTGATCCAATAGATAGGGCAGCAAGGGCTGTAAGTAACACTTTTTTCATTTTTGATTAGATTTTTAAGATTTCGAATGTATAATAATTAATCTGCTTTTGCAAGTTAGTCACCAAATATGATCATGAGGTTTTATTAAGCCTCTGATTCAACCCAATTCCCATCTTCTTTAATGAGTTGAATGAGTTCGTCTACAGCATGCTCTGATGCAATAGATTTTTTCATCACTTCTTTGCCTTTGTATAAAGTTATTTTTCCAGGCCCAGACCCCACATAGCCATAATCTGCATCTGCCATTTCGCCCGGACCATTTACAATACAACCCATAATGGCAATTTTTACGCCTTTTAGATGGTCTGTGCGCTTGCGAATCATGGCTGTTGTTTCTTGCAAATCGAAGAGGGTTCGGCCGCAACTAGGGCAACTTATATATTCTGTTTTACTAATACGCGTTCTGGCCGCCTGTAAAATACCAAAAGAAATATCGTTTAATCGTTTAGCACTCACCTCGCTGTTAATATAGAAAATGCCGTCACCAAATCCATCAATTAACAAGCTTCCAGCATCAGTACTGGCATATAACATGTGTAAATTTATAGGGTCGGCCTGAACCAATTTTTCTTCATAAGATAAACCAAAAACTACAGGATTTTTTATCTCATTTTCCATGAACAAGCCCAAGGTATTTCTTAGGTCTGGCAACACACTTGCCTGATTTGAGCTCAAAATAATAACGGCATTTTGAGTGTTTTTTAGTTTCTCAATCACCAATTGGTTCAGACAATCTGTGGTGCTTACATGAACAAAATTTAAACTCTTCGATAAAACTTGTGTAGCTAAAAATTCACTGGCATTAAACAATGGGAAGGCATTCGTTTTGTCTGGTATGATCTGCCAAATTTCGGGTTTATAAATAGCTTTAAGCCCAATTGGTAACATAAATGATGCTGTTGTTTTACCCAAGTAAATATAATCAGCACCCAATTCAGACATACTCCATTTGTCTAGGGCCTCATTAAATGTATATCCAATTTGGACTAAATCTGAAGGCTGAATATTTTTGTCTTCAAAATTAGCTATAACCCTTGGTACTTGATTAGCTCCAAAATTCTGCACAGCTTGGGTGCTTCTTTTTTGGTACTGATAAAATATAGATGCATTTTCTGAGAGCCATGTACTTGTTTTTGACAATTGAAGTTCCTCTCTGTTTTCATAACGTGCGGCTAGTTGCTTGGCTACTGGTACTTCAAATTCTGGATCTTCCGTAAGAGAAACCCGAATAGTATCGCCTAATCCATCTTCTAATAGTGCTCCAATCCCTAATGCTGATTTTATTCTTCCATCATCTCCATCTCCTGCCTCAGTAACCCCCAAATGTAGCGGATATTGCATGTTATTTTGGTTCATGGTTTGAACCAATAATCGATAGGCTTGAACCATTACTTGGGGGTTACTTGCCTTCATGGACAATACAATATTATAAAAATTTTCTTCTTCTGCTATGCGTAAAAATTCCATGGCGCTTTCTACCATTCCTAGCGGTGTGTCACCATATCTACTTAAAATTCTATCACTTAAGCTACCATGATTGGTTCCAATTCTTAGCGCAGTTCCATATTCTTTACAGATTTTAAGAAGGGGTACAAATTTTTCTCTAATTCTACTCAGTTCGGCTTCGTAGTCAGCATCTGTATATTCTAAAACTTGAAATTTCTTTTTATCTGCATAATTGCCCGGGTTAATTCTAACTTTCTCTACAATTCTAGCCGCCATTTCAGCTGCGTTTGGAGTAAAGTGAATATCTGCAACAAGCGGCACATATTTGTTTCTTTTTTTGAGTTCAGCTTTAATATTGGCCAGATTTTCTGCTTCATTGATGCTGGGTGCTGTTAAACGCACCAATTCACATCCGGCATCTACCATTCTTATAATTTGTTCTACCGATGCCTGAGTATTCATGGTGTCGGTAGTGGTCATACTTTGAATGCGGATTGGGAAATTACTTCCCATTTGTAAATCTCCGATGTTTACCGTTCTGGTAATGCGACGTGTATAACTGTTTAAATTAGCTACAAATAGTGCTTGTTTGCTCATGTTAGATAGAAACAGAAAAGGGTGAAAAAAGTTCTTTAAAGTCTTTAATACGTTGGTATGCGAAGGTAATGCAATTTTATTATTCTATGTTTATCCAATATCACCTTTGATGGGCCTAACCAAAATTTCTTCTACATTGGTTTGTGGTGATAGGGTATATGCATGATATACGAGTTTTGCAATGTCATTTGCTGGAATAAATCTTTCATCTGGCAATTCTGTGCCTTGCCAACTATCTGTTAGCGTTGCACCAGGAAGCAATGCAGTAACTTTAATGTTTTTGTCCTTTAATTCTTGTCGAAGGACTTGATTTAGTCCGAGCATGGCATATTTACTTATGCAGTAGGATCCTCCATTGGTATATGCGGTAATGCTTGCGGTAGAGCAGATATTAAAGATATGTCCCCGGCCCGCCTCTAGCATATTTTTTCCAATTATTTGGCATAAATAATAAGCACTAGCAACATTGGTTTGGAATTGTATTTCAAGCGCATTCTCTGGTTCATCTATAATGGTTCCAGGCATAAAAACACCTGCATTATTAACCAGTACCTCAATGGATTTAAAAGTGTGAATGGCTTTTTGTGCAAATTGTTTAAGGGATGCGGTATTACTAACATCACAAGATTCAAAAAAGAATGCTTGATTGGGATAGCTTTGAGTTAAATTAGTATGCAATAATTTAAGTTCTGAGCTATTTCTTGCACATCCTGCAACATTAAAACCATTGGCAGAGAAAATATTTACAATGGCTAAACCAATGCCTTTGGTGCAGCCACTTACTAAGATGCTTGGATTCATGTAAGCTAATTATTAATGTCTGTAAAAATATTTAATTTGTTTAGAATACCCTATTTTTTATTCTGCTTTGCATGCTTCCTTGTAGAATTGGGCTAAATCTGTATCTTTACATCCAAAATTATAGTCACTCGTTGAAGAAAAAAACATGAAGTTTTTATCACGTTTAGGGAGCTATTTATTATTCTTAGCTGCTTGTTTTAGGAAGCCAGATAAATGGCGTATGTTTTGGCGAGCCTTTTTTAATGAGGTTTACAAAATGGGAAATGATTCTTTTGGAATCGTTGCCATTATTTCGCTGTTTATTGGTGCGGTAACTGTTATTCAGTTTGGGAGTCAATTGCAAGGTAGTTTGGTTCCCATGACTATTTTGGGAAGGATAGTACGCGATGCAAATATTTTAGAATTTTCACCAACCATTGTTGCCTTAGTAATGGCAGGTAAAATTGGTTCAAACATTGCATCAGAAATTGGCACTATGAAGGTAAGTGAGCAAATTGATGCGCTAGAAATTATGGGAATTAACGCAGCAAGCTATGTGGCTTTACCTAAAATTTTGGCTGCAATTTTTGCCATTCCAGCTTTGGTTATTTGTAGTATGTTTTTGTCTAATGTTGGGGGTGCTATTTCTTGTTTTTTTTCTGAAATGGTAACTGTTGATATTTATATACAGGGCCTAAGAATGGATTTTAATGGTTTTTTTGTTACCCATTCCTTAACCAAGGCTTTCTTTTCATCTTTTTTAATTGCAACCATTTCTTCCTATAATGGCTATATTACGGAAGGTGGCGCATTAGAGGTTGGTTCCGCCAGTACAATGGCTGTGGTACAAAGTTGCATTGCCATCATATTCTTTGATTATATTTTAACTCAATTGATGTTGTATTAATGATTGAATTAAGTAGTATTTGTAAATCTTTTAATGGTCGGGAGGTTTTAAAAGATGTAAGTGCTGTGTTTGCCAAAGGTAAGTGCACATTTGTGATTGGTGCCAGTGGTGGTGGAAAAAGTGTGTTAATGAAATGTATGGTAGGTTTGGTTACTCCAGACAGTGGTAAAGTAGATTTTGATGGAAGAAGCTTTTATGGCCTAGATTATCAAAACAAGAAAATGCTACGTCAAGAAATTGGCATGCTATTTCAAGGTGGGGCATTGTTTGATTCTTTAAGTGTTGAGGATAATGTGGCTTTTCCATTAAGGATGTTATCTAATATGAATAAAAGTGAATTAATGGATCGGGTAAATTTTTGTTTAAAGCGAGTAAACCTCGAGAACGTAAACCAACTGTATCCATCTAATATTAGTGGTGGCATGAAAAAACGTGTAGGAATTGCGCGGGCTATCGCCATGAACCCCAAATATCTTTTTTGTGATGAACCCAATAGTGGATTAGATCCGCTCACTTCTCGCGTAATCGATGAATTAATTGTAGAGATTACAGAAGAATATGGTATCACCACCGTAATCAATTCTCATGATATCAAAAGTGTATTTGATATGGGAGATCACATTGTGTTTATTTATCAAGGTAAGCGCTTGTGGGAGGGAAATAAATCTGAAATACAAGATTCAGGAGTTTTTGAATTACAAGAATTTATTAAAGCTAGTAGGTTTTAATAAAAATTTCTTATCTTGCATTTTTTATTAGCGTATGGATAATTTGAAGAAATTTTTAGCGCTTATTGTGTTTAGTGCCTTGATTCTTGCTTCCTGCCAACACAAGCCAACCGAAGTTTTTAATCCTAAAAATACAGATACCACTGGGCAAGGAAATAATAAGCAGCCGTGCGATTCTACCGTGATTTATTTTGGAAGAGATATTCTCCCCATTTTAAATTCTAATTGTGCCATGACTGCTTGTCATGACGATGGAGCAGCATCTAAGGGAATTGTATTGAACTCCTATCAAAAAGTGATGTCAACAGGTAGCGTTGTGCCTTTTGATTTGAATAACTCTGATTTATTTGATGCCATTACAGAAGACAAACCAGACAAAATAATGCCCCCTCCACCAAGGCCAAAACTCAATGCTGCGCAAATTTCTTTAATTTCTAAATGGATTAACCAGGGTGCTAAAAACCTTGTATGCGATGAGCAAAATTGTGATACGGTAAATGTTTCGTACGCTAATATCATTTCCAAAACCATGAATACATTTTGTGTGGGCTGTCATGGTTCTAATAATCCAAGTGCTGGAATTGTTGTGAATAATTACACATCATTGGCTCAAATTGCTGGAAATGGAAAGTTAATGGGTAGTATCACGCATGCCGCTGGTTACAAAGCAATGCCGCAGGGATCAAAATTGCCTGCTTGTGAAATAAAACAAATTCAGAAATGGGTGAATATGGGTTTCCCTAATAACTAGTTTTGAAATCTTACTTATATGAAAAGATTAGACTTGATTCTTTTGTTCAGTTTTACCTGGTTGCTTATTAGCATTAGCGCCTGTTCTCATTATGAGGAGCTGCAAAAAGATCCCAAAGAAAGCAAATGGGGTGAAGATGAAAGTCATAATGAGGGGGAAAATTGTAGTTCATGTCATAATGTAAACGGTCATGAAGCAGTGCGTGAAGGTGGATGGTGGACCGTTTCTGGAACTATTTTTGGCAAGGATGATGATGTTCAAAAAAATGCAGTGATAGAGTTATGGGAGCAGCCAAATAGGCGTGGTAAAATAATTAAACGCTTGGAAACAGATGATGAAGGAAATTTTTATACCAATCAAATTATAAATTTTATGGGTGGATGTTATCCAGCCATATATACCTTGGGTGGTCAAGTTAAAGTGATGCCTGTCCCATACAACGGTGGTAGCTGTAATAGTTGTCATGGAGTTAGTACAAGTAAATTAGAATTAAGATAAATGAAAAAAATAGTAGGATTTGTTTTAGTACTTTCATTTTTAGTCTCATGCTATAGAGATAAAGAAGAGTTATTATACCCAAATGATTTTGGTTCAGGTGATACCAGTGCAGCAACTTATTCAGCCTTTGTTCAGCCCTTAGTTTCTGCAAGGTGCGCTGCTTGTCATGCTGCGTATAATTCCTATGCTGGATTAAAAGTAATCATAGATAACGGTAAGTTTAGAGACCGAGTAATTGTGAGGAAAGATATGCCATCGGGAGGTACTTTAAGTTCAGATCAAATTTTAAAATTAGACAAGTGGTTAAATGCAGGGGCATTAAATAATTAGTATCATGAGAAAATATATCTATTTACTTATTTTGCTGCTGGGATTTACTAAAATAAGCAATGCCCAAGAAGATTTATTGGGAATGTTAGACGCAGAATCTGATAAAAAACCAGTTCTAGTTTTTGCTACTTTTAAATCTACGCGTGTTGTAAATGGTCAGAGTATTGAACACGTGGCAGCGAAGCATTTGAATTTTGTCATTTTACATCGGTTTGGGGAATTAAATGGTGGTGCATATCAGTTATGGGGATTGGATCAAGCTAATATTAGATTGGCTTTTGATTATGGTATTACAAACAAAATTCAAGCAGGTTTAGCCCGCAGTTCATTTGGTAAAACCTATGATGCTAATTTAAAAGTTAAATTTTTTGGTCAAAGTAAAGGTAAAGGCGGAATGCCTGTTAGCATGGGATATTATGGTAATATGGCTGTAAACACATTGACATGGGATTTTCCTCAAAGACAAAATTTTTTTACCTCTAGATTAAGTTTTCTTAATCAAATAATATTGGCTAAAAAGTTTGGAGATAAACTTAGTCTGCAGGTTTCACCTACGCTTGTGCACTATAATTTAGTGAGGCGCACGGCCGATCCAAACACCATTTTTGCTTTAGGTACGGCGGCAAGTATTAAGCTGAACCGAAGTATTCGACTGAATATAGAATATTATTCAAGATTGAATGGTCGTGATGTGCCTAATAGGGCTGGGCAAAAATTATATGATTACCTGGGTCTTGGTGTAGACATTGAAACGGGTGGTCATGTTTTTCAACTCATGTTGAGTAATAGTTTGGGTATGTTAGAGCAACACCAAATTGCAGAAACTGCAGGTTCTTGGGAGAATATGGCAGTTAGATTAGGATTTAATGTTAGCAGAACTTTTTCGTTTGATAAAAAATAGTTTTATAGTTGGTAGGGTTTTTGATTAGTATAAAAATAATAAATTAACACACATATGAATCGTAAATTGGCTTTGTTCTTGGCTGTTATGTTCAGCTCATTTTTTAGTTTTGCGCAATTGTATTCTACCGCTGCAGCAAAAGTTTCTTTTTTCTCTAAAACACCAGTAGAGGATATTAATGCAGAAACCAATACAGGGTTAATGGTAGTAAACACCCAAACCCAAGCAATTGCTTTTAGCATTAACAACACCAGCTTTAATTTTCCAAATAAATTGATGCAAGAGCATTTTAATGAGAAATATATGGAGAGTGAAAAGTATCCAAAAAGTACTTTTGTTGGTAAGTTATCTGAACCTATAGATTGGACAAAAGATGCCGAGCATACTGTAAATGTAGTTGGGAAATTAATGATACATGGGGTTGAGAAGGAAAGAACCATTCAAGGCTTAGTGAAAATTGTGAATGGTGTGCCACAAATAGAAAGTTCATTTAAAGTAAAAAATGTTGAGCATAACATTCAAATTCCAACTATTGTAGTAAGTAAAATTGCTGAAGAATTAGACGTTAAGGTATCCGCTACTTTGGCACCTAAGAAATAAGCCAAATATATCTTTACATAAAAAAAGAGGTTAACTGATTCAGTTAACCTCTTTTTTTTGTAATGCAATCAAAGCTTATCAATGAATACTAATCTGCTTCGCCTGGTTTAGATTTGAAAATTTCTCCTCCACCAGATTTTGCTCTAATTAAACCTTCTATTTCTTGACTTAATTCTGGGTTGTCTGTTAATAGTTGCTTAACGGCATCTCTTCCCTGACCCAATTTAGTTTCGTTGTAGCTGAACCAAGATCCAGATTTTTTGATGATTTCTAAATCTACTCCTAAGTCAATGATTTCGCCTAATTTTGAGATTCCTTCTCCATAAATAATATCAAATTCTACCGTACGGAATGGAGGAGCAACTTTGTTTTTAGCTACCTTTACTTTGGTGCGATTACCTACAATATCCAAACCATCTTTTATTTGTCCAATTCTGCGGATATCTAAGCGAACAGATGAGTAAAATTTTAATGCATTTCCACCGGTAGTTGTTTCCGGACTTCCAAACATTACACCAATTTTATCACGTAACTGATTAATAAAAATACAGATACAACCAGTTTTATTAATGGTGCCTGTTAGTTTCCTGAGTGCCTGACTCATTAACCTGGCTTGCAGTCCCATTTTGCTATCTCCCATATCTCCTTCTAATTCAGCTTTAGGAACAAGGGCAGCAACAGAATCTATTACGATGATGTCAATGGCTCCTGAGCGGATTAAGGCATCCGCAATTTCTAATGCTTGCTCACCATCATCTGGTTGGGAGATAATTAGGTTTTCAATATCGATGCCCAGTTTTTCGGCATAATTTCTATCAAAGGCATGCTCTGCATCAATAAAAGCTGCGATGCCACCTTTTCTTTGCGATTCTGCAATGGCATGCATAGATAAAGTTGTTTTACCTGAAGATTCTGGTCCGTAAATTTCTATAATTCTTCCAGTTGGCAAGCCTCCAATTCCAAGGGCTATATCTAATGAAAGAGAGCCAGTAGATAGTGCTTCAATATCATCTACCTTTTGGTCGCTCATTTTCATGACTGTCCCTTTACCATAAGCTTTATCTAATTTATCTATGGTAAGTTGAAGGGCTTTTAGTTTTTCTTTTACATCTGTGCTACTCATGCTTGTTAATTTTATTGAATTCAAAATTAGGGTGATTTTTTGAGTTTTTGACTAATTAATGAGGAATAGTATCCACAAGTTTTACCAATTTCAATATATTGTAAATCAATACTTTAATAAAAAATGTAGATTATTTAATCCAAATTATGTTAATTTATTTAACAAAAAACATGGTGTGTAATCAAATTAACACACCATGAAATTTATTAATCAATCTAATTTTTAGGCAACTCTTTTTTCTTTAGCCCCAAGCATAAGAATATCTGAGACAATTATTTCTGTGACATATTTTTTGATGCCATTTTTGTCTACATAATTTCTATTAGAGATTTTACCCTCAATGCAAATTTCTTTGCCTTTCTCTAGGTATTTTTCTGCAAGGTCTGCTTGGCGTCCCCAAGCAATTAAATTGTGCCACATAGTTTCAGTCACTTTTTCGCCATTTACATCTGTGTAACTTTCATTGGTGGCTAAAGAGAAGTTGGCAACTTTCTTGCCTGTAGGAGTAGTGCGTAATTCTGGGTTTTGCCCTAAATGGCCCATCAGCCTAACGCTGTTTTTGAGGTTTGACATGTTTTGTTTTTTTTATTGTTTAACATAGGATAAAGTGCCTGGCCAGGCGATTGTGTATGCAAATTTGGCACTTTGTTTTAAACTGAAAAGTGTTTACACATGTAAAAACGAGTATATTTAACTTATTATTTCAAAAAAAAAGAGGCTGTCTTTTTGGAGACAGCCTCTTTTTTAAATCAGACTATTTTTAAAAAATATCCTTATTTGCTAACTACAAACTTAATGGTTCTAGAGCCATTTTCAGATTGTATGTTGCAGAAGTAAATACCATTGCTTAACTCATTTAAGTCGAAGCTGTGGTTTACAGTGCTTTCGTTAAATGTTTTACCTAATAATACTCTTCCACTAATATCTAAAATTTGAGCGGTTAAAGGCAATGTTTTAATGCCCGAAACGCTTAAATTTAATTGCTCTTTAGCAGGGTTAGGGAACAAATTAATTTTGGCATAACTCAATTCGTTTTGGTTCAAACCAACCGTTTGGTATACTACAACAGTTCTGGTAATTGAGTCTTTGTTGCCAGCTTTATCTGTAGCCACATATGAAATAATGTATACACCTACTTTGGCAGTATCTACTGATCCGAATTTTTGAACCGTAACTAATACATCTTTATTATCTGTGACAGTTACACCTGCATCTACCCAAGAAGTATTTAGTAACACTGAATCTGGGTTGTTGCCTATTAAAGTAATTACTGGTTTTTCTGTATCTGGAGCACCAGAGAAATCTAAATCGTTGCTATCTCTTGGTTGTAATTTCCAGTTGCTAAAAGTTAAGGTTAATATACCTTGAACTTTTCCCATAAATTGACCTGTTACTAAATTGGTATTAAAATTATCTGGTAGGCGCGTGCTAATATCGTCTATTCTTAAACCAGTTGTTTTGGTAACATCGTTGTTAATTACAAATTCACCAAAGTTTGAAGGAGCATCTGCATTGGTATTTACCACAAATACACTGTCAAAACGCAATAACATTCCTTCATAGGGAGCCAATTCTGAGCGGCGAGCAGATGATGCACTAATTGCTGCAATGGTATCCATATTTAAGGTGGTGTAGGCTGGTAAAGTATTTCCAGAAGAAATAATATTTCCTTTGATACTATTTAAAGTAGTCATACCAAAAGACTCTCTAATTCTGAAGTCTGTTATAGAAACGGAGTCACCAACTTTCCAAGTTCCAGTGCCATCGCCACTCGTTCTGTTTACAATAATGGCACTGTTTGTTCCAGTTCCATTTTGTACTGTTAAAATGTTGGTAGTTTGCTGAATCATGTTGGTAGCTGTAACAATACCTCTAATATCAACACCAGTAATACTATCATTGTTCCAAATGGTTTGATTATTTGGGTATGGACTAAATTGTAAATCTTGAATACTAGCAATGCCTGCATCGTTTACTCGGTAGGCATTAAAATCACCTGTTGCATTTGGAGAATTTGTGAAGAAACCATTTGCATCGGTAGGGCGAACAAAATATTTTACAATGGAACCATTTGCTTGTGCAGGAATAAATCCAAAGAATTGCATGGTATCGTTAGGTAAGGTATTTCTGGTTAAAGTAACAGAATCAAAAGTATTATTACTGTATCCTACTGCATAAAACAATTTTACATTACTTACCCTAGCAGAACCTTGCTGAACCTTTACTAAAACCCCAACAGAATCCGTTGATCTTGCAATAACTGGTGTTCTATCTCTAGAAGTAATGGTTGGCGGAGTATAGCTTATAGGACCAATATCTGAAGGTAACAATGGCGCAATGGTAAATCGGTACTGGCCACCAATTACAGATTCTATAATTACCCCTCTTACAAAGCTAATACGCGTACCTGGTAATGGCGGAGAAAATCTTCCTGGAGCCAAAACGCTATCAGAGTTATTATCATTTCTGAACCAAGCAGAGAAATCTCCAACATCTATGGCATTACCTTTATCATCTGCAATGCTCCAGAACCAACGGCTACCACTTGCTTGGCGAGAAAATACAGTTACATTTTGTAATTCAACATAAGAACCTTCCCATTTTTCGCCGCTTGCTTTTACCTGAACTTGGCCAATACCTGCATTACCTGTCATTAATGAATCAATATTAATAGGTGTTGCTGTTACTTTTTTAGGTTCCAAATCCAAAATTTCTATGCCATTATCCCAATTAACATTGGCTCTTACCATATTTACTTGGCTTTGTCCTTGTTTGGTGCCTGCAGGAGCCGTTCCTCTAAATGTTCTTATCACACCTGTTGCTCTAACACGGGTACCTGGCTTTAGATTATCATAAAACTTGTTGTCGTTTAATAATTGTGGCAAGGTTCTACCGCTCCCAGCTGGTTCACACATAATTTCAATACCACCCCAAGGTCTTCCAAAAGTATCTGCAGAAAGTACCGTTGCTTTTCTACTTGTGCTTAATCCATATAATCTTGGGTCAAACAATACAATCCCATCAAAACGAACGGTATCTCTGTAAATACTATCCTTAAAAAACGGATTTACATAGTCTGAAGAATCGTTGGGGAATGAAGCACTTAGCTTATTCATGTTAACAAATTGTACCGTGTCTATGGGAAGCACCGGATACGGATTTTGCGCATTTGCTAATATGCTTAGCAGGAGCACGCAGAAACTTAGTAATAATTTTTTCATACTTGAAAGATGTTTTGTATTTGGCAAAATGCCAGCCGCAAATTTAAGGTATTATTCTTTTTTTAGGTCAATTTGTTTAAAAATTACATAGAATTTATATGAATAAATTTTAATTGTTGATATTTGCAATCTATCATGAGTTTAATTAATAAAATCCGATTTATAATTTGCCTGTGTTTTATTCAGTTTTCTGCCTGGGCACAGGTTCCTTCTCAGAGTAGGTTCACAACCACAGGAAGAATGGGCTTAAGCATCAATAATTTTGGCACATTTGGCAGGCCAACGGTAAGAAGCAATACACAGGGTCCGCCTTCTATGGCATTCCCGCGAGGTAGTGGCATCGAGCATCTTTTTGAGGCTGGGATTTGGATTGGTGCATTGGTAGATGGACAAGTACGCGTTAGTACCAGTTCAGTGGATGCTAGTTCTGGTTATAGCACGGGAGGAAATGGATTTGAGATTACCCAATTAAGTACCATTAAGGAACGATCTAAATTACCAAATAGTAGTAATTTTTCTTCTGCCGCGGTATCGCATCAAGATTTTATCATGACCCAAACGGATAGTTTTGTGGTTATTCCAGGTACTTCTATTCCTATTAATGGTCACCAAAATCCATTGGGTGCTGTGATAGAATTAGAGACTTATGCTTGGAATTTCCCCTTTGCAGATTTTTTTGTAATCTGTAATTACACCATTAAAAATGCATCTAATAACAGGTGGGATTCAGTATATTTAGGTGCCTTCAGCGATTTGGTTGTGCGCAATGTAAATGTTACCCGAGATGCAGGTACGGCATTCTTTAATAAAGGTAGAAATGGGGTCGACCCAAAATATATGTCCATGTTTGCTTATCAAAGTTTTGGTGATGATATAGATTTTACGCGCTCCTATGGCGCCATTCAATTTTTAGGAATGGATTGGCGTGGCATGTTTTTTAATCCGAATAAACCAGATACTTTCTTGAGGGCAGGCTTACCAAGTCCTAAATTGAATTATAATTTTTGGAACTTTAACTCCATTGCAGAGCCTTGGAATACACCTGGTAGCGATCAAGAACGCTATTTAAAATTGAGTAAAGGTATTGATTCTGTCTTGTTGTACGGCGGAGATGGCCCCATCAATGGAATACCTGCCAATTGGTTACAGTTATTGTCTGCAGGTCCATTGGTGAGCATAGAGCCTGGAGAATCTTTTACTTATGCCCTTGCATTTGTGGCTGCCAAACAGAAAGAACCATTATCTTATTTGCCTCCAAGTTCTAGTAATATCCATTCAAGCAAAGATTCTAGGAAAGAATTGATAGATAATTTTAAAAGAACACGTGCCACTTATTTAGGTGAGGATGTCAATGAAGATGGAATTTATCAAGCTGCTTTAGATTTGAATGGAAATGGGAAATTAGATAGATATATTTTGCCTGAACCACCAGCGTCTCCGCTAACAAAAGTAATTGCCAGTGAGAGTAAGATTGAAGTCTATTGGAACAATAGGGCAGAGTATTCGGTTGATCCCATTACACGTATTCGTGATTTTGAAGGGTATCGCATTTATCGGAGCAACCCAGGTGACGACTTAGGTTTGAATTTATTGGCAGAGGCTAATTTGATCGCCCAATGGGATTCTGCCGCTAATGGTATTGGATTCAATAATGGATTTGATTTTATTAAATTGGCTGAACCAAAAGTATTTGAAGGGGATACAACCCAATATCACTATAAATATGAAATGAATAATTTATCGAATGGTTGGCAATATTTAGTGATTGTAACAGCATTTGATAAGGGAGATAAATTGTTAGGAATCCCCACTTTAGAATCGTCTTTCACAGAAAATGAGATGAGGGTTTTCCCAGGAACTAAACCAAATGATTTTAGTGCAGGTTCGGCCAAAAAGGTTGGTGTATACCCTAATCCATATAAAACTTCGGCAGCTTGGGATGGCAATACGCCTAGAACCAAAAAACTATACTTTTATAATTTGCCTGCACGTTGTGAAGTAATGATTTATACGAGTAGTGGCGATTTGGTGGCTAATTTAAGGCACGATAGTGAAGTCTATAAAGGAGAGGGAATTGGTTGGAGTAATAATTTTGGTAATCCTGAGAAAACAACCATGAGTGGAGGAGAACATGCCTGGGATGTTTTAACCGATTTTAAAACCCAGTTAACAACGGGTGTCTATATGTTTACAGTGAAAGATACCCAAAGTGGCGAGATTCAAAGCGGAAGTTTTGCTGTAATTAAGTAAGCATGTTTCAATTAAACTTTCCTAGCTATCATTTTTCGATACGTAAAAGAGAAGAAAAGGAATTTATATTCGATCCTATCCGCAAAAAATGGATACTGCTCACGGCAGAGGAATGGGTCAGGCAACATGTAATTGCCTATTTGGTTCAAACCGAATGTTTACCTGCAGGATTAATTGCGGTTGAGCGGATGATTAAATACAATCAGCTTGCTAAGCGTTTTGATGTATTATTATATAATACCTTAGGTAAACCTACGATGTTAATTGAATGCAAAGCGCCAGAGGTAAATTTAACTGGTGAAACCTTATTTCAAATTGCTACTTACAATATGGTATTTAAGGTGCCTTTTTTATTTATCACAAATGGACTAAATCACCAGGTTTATGCCTGGGATGAAATTGGTAAATACCTTCCATTAGAGACATTTCCAAAAGATTTTTTACATCATTAACCCAGCAAGTGTTGCGCTCAAGTAAGAGGCAAGGGTGCCAACAATGAGTGCCTTGAATCCAAGTTTAGCCAAATCTGATCTCCTAGATGGTGCTAACTCACCAATACCACCCACTTGTATGGCAATAGAACTAAAGTTTGCAAAACCACACAGGGCAAAACTAACAATCACTACAGATTTGGCAGATAATGCACCAGAAGCCAGCATAGGAGCAAGTTTAGAGTATGCTACAAATTCGTTAAT
>CANHDN010000006.1 GCA_947459415.1 Bacteroidota bacterium | reverse complement strand
TTTACATGTAAAAGAAAACCTCAAACAATCTGCAGAGATACTTACAAATTATCTTACTGATAGAGATCGAGAAAACATATCTGTTATGCAATCAATTACATGCACCTATCCGTATTTTGGCAGCCCAGAAATCTGCGGGAAAATGGATAAAAATAAAATCAATGAGTTTTTGAATTGGATTGTTAAAAACAAACTAGAATCTGACGTAATTTTAACCCAAGAATTATTTACAAATGAACTATTAGGATAATAGATATTCTTCCATGTTTACCAATACATAAATTGTACTTGGTAAACATGGAACTAAAATTATTTATTAGGATCAAAGCCACGTTTTTTGGCCATCTCTTCTAATTTTTGCTGAAATCTTGATTTAGTAACTGGTTTCTTTTTATTTTCTTGAATCTGAGCATGAAGGGCATTATCATCCACAAATTGACGAATCAAGAGTTGTTGTCCGATAGTAAATAAATTAGATAAGAAATAATAATAGGTTAATCCACTTGCATAGTTATTAAAAAAACCAAGGAACATAACAGGCATTAAGTAAGAGATTATTTTCATTTGCCCAGTAACGCCTGTCATTTGATTATTATACATAGTATAAACCAAGGTTGAAACAGTCATTAACAAAGTGAACAAGCTCACATGATCCCCATAAAAAGGTATTTCAAATCCGAGATTTAAGATACTATCATAGCTAGACAAATCGCTGCTCCATAAAAAGGCTTGCTGCCTCAGTTCGAATGAACTTGGGAAAAATTGGAACATGGCAATTAGAATAGGCATTTGAAGCAATACAGGCAAACATCCACCCATAGGATTTACTCCTGCTTTGCGATACAACTTCATATTTTCTTGTTGCATTTTAGCCATGTCATTTCCATACTTCACCTTAATTTCATCCATCTCTGGTTTTAATACACGCATTTTAGCAGATGACTTGTATGATTTATAAACCAGCGGGAATAAAATGGTTTTTACAATGAGAGTAAGCAATAAAATGATGATTCCAAAATTAGAGATGTATTGACTCAGAAAGTAAAATACATTTACTGTTAAAATTTTATTCACCCAACCAAAAATCCCCCAACCCATTGGTACAATTTTCTCTAAGCTGGCACCAACTTTCTGAAGCGATTTATAATGGTTCGGACCAAAATAAAACTGCATTTCGTAAGATTGTTTATCGGAATGATCAAAAGTAAGGCCGATGTTTGAAGTTAATATTTTTACAAACTTCTTAGATTCGTCTGACTTTGTTTCTAGGGCTGCATTATCAAAGTTGTTTAGGCCTATTAATGAGCTATTGAAATATTGTTGTTTATAAGAAATCCATTGTATAGGCGTTTTAATATCCTCTTTTAAATCTTTTGTTTCACTGATGTATTCAGGATCTTCGTTGGTATATCTGTAGTAAATGGTAGTGGTATTCTTTTCGGCCTCATGGGTTTTTTCTTGACGAAGAACATGTTGCTTCCAACTTAAGTCTAAAAAGTTATTATTGGGAGCAATAACATTGTTCATGCCAATCAGGTTAATTTTAAAATCAACCATGTTTTCGTTTTGATTCAAGCCAATGTGATGTTCTATCATCTGATTATCTGATAGTTTTACTTGCATGATTACCGATTTACCATCAGCAGCAGCAATTGGCGTAAAATATAGATCTTTGGTAGAAATGGCTTTCGCATCACGGGTTGCAAAACCATAAGAAAAATCATTTTCCTCACCTTCAAAAAGAATGAGTGGAGAACCATCTGAGCGTTTGTAACTTTTCAGTTCTACCTGATAAATTCTACCCCCTTTATTGGCAATTTTTAATTTTAGCTGATCGTTTTCTAGCAAAGTATACTCATCTTTACCCTGAGAAAAACTAGCAAATGTTCCGTAGGCATTTTGTTTGGCAGTACTATCTTCAGTTGGTGTAGACAATTTCACTGCTTTTTCCTCTTCTTTTACTGCATCAAGTGCCAAACTATCGTTTTGTAAACGAACCAAATTTATAGAGTCTTGCTTTATTTTAGCAGCCGTTATTTCTTCTTGTGAAGGCTGGTTTAGGTATGCAAATGTGATTAATATTGCAAATATTAACCCAAGTCCGATAATCGAATTTCTATCCATTGTATTTATTAAAAAGCAGGGCGAAAATAGGTATTTCTTCTAAATATAACAGAAGAAATACCATAGAAAACAATATATTAATGTAGGTTCAGACTTAACTTTGACTAAATTGAACGGCAGCCTTAACAAATTTCACAAAAAGTGGGTGTGGATTTAGCACAGTGCTTTTATATTCTGGGTGAAACTGAACTCCAATAAAATATGGGTGTGATTTAATTTCCACAATTTCAGCTAATTTAGTATCTGGATTTACCCCCGTAATTTGCATACCATTTTCAACAAAATCCTTGATGTAATTGTTGTTAAATTCAAAACGATGGCGATGACGCTCGTTAATTTTTGATTTTTCGTAAGCCGCATAGGCTTTACTTCCTTTGCTTAATTCGCATACATAAGAGCCCAATCGCATGGTTCCACCTTTTTTGGTTATGTTTTTTTGCCCCTGCATTAAATCTATCACAGCATGTTTAGTTTTTGAATTCATTTCTGTGCTGTGTGCATCTTTCCAACCTATCACATTTCTGGCAAATTCAATTACTGCCATTTGCATACCTAAACAAATACCAAAAAATGGCACATCATTCTCTCTGGCATATTTAATGGCAGTAATTTTTCCTTCAATTCCCCTATCACCAAAACCTGGGGCAACCAAAATCCCATCTAAATCACCTAATTTTTGAGCTACATTATCATCCGCAATTAACTCACTATGAATATATTGAACACGAACTCTTGCTTCATTAAAAGCACCAGCATGTATAAATGCCTCAATAATAGACTTATAAGCATCTGGCAGTTCTATGTATTTTCCAATTAAACCAATTCTCACCTCATGCTTAGGATTTTTATGGCGTGTTAAGAAGGATTTCCAACTTTCTAAATCTGGATCATTTTTAGCGCTTAACTTCAATTTAGATAAAACAGTTTTATCTAACTTTTCCTTCAACATCATTAAAGGAACATCATAAATGGTAGGAACATCAAGTGCTTCAATTACCGAGTTTACATCCACATTACAGAACAAGGCAATTTTTTTACGCATTTCTTTTGAAATGGCATGCTCTGTCCTACAAACCAAAATATCTGGCTGAACACCACTTTCCAACAACAACTTTACACTATGTTGAGTAGGTTTGGTTTTTAATTCATGGGTAGAACTTAAGTAAGGTAATAGGGTAAGATGCACAACCAAAGCATCTTCATCTTTTAATTCCCATAATAATTGCCTAACAGACTCTACATAAGGTAAAGATTCTATATCTCCTACTGTACCTCCAATTTCAGTAATTATTATTTCATAATTACCTGTTTCTCCCAATAATTTAATTCTACGTTTTATTTCATCTGTAATATGTGGAATTACTTGAACTGTTTTACCTAAAAAAGCTCCCTCACGCTCTTTATTTATTACATGCTGATAAATTCTACCTGTGGTGACATTGTTTGCTTGAGAAGTTGGTGTATTTAAAAATCTTTCATAATGACCCAAATCTAAATCTGTTTCTGCACCATCTTCGGTTACATAACATTCTCCATGCTCATATGGATTCAAGGTACCTGGATCTACATTAATATAAGGATCTAATTTTTGAATGGTAACGGTGTACCCCCTTGCTTGCAGTAATTTAGCGAGAGATGCGGCGATAATTCCTTTACCCAAAGACGAAGTAACTCCGCCTGTAACGAAAATGTATTTTGGTGTCATAATTTACTTGGTTTTGAAAACACCAAAACGGATTAAAAGCATTAAAACTTATGCCATATGAAACCCGTAATTGTGTACTTACGGGATACAAAAATAGCTTAGATTAGGTAAGAGACAAAAAAGAAGCCGGCTTTGTTTTCAATAAGTTGTTAACAAAACCGGCTTAAAAAAATTTTTGAACCTAAACCTATATTTCTCTATTTACGTCCCATTGCTCCATGTAATCTGCCACTCGCTTTAAAAAACTACCACCTAAAGATCCATCAACTACCCGGTGATCATAACTCAAACTCAAGAACATCATATGTCTGATGGCAATTACATCACCCATTGGAGTTTCTAAAACGGCAGGTTTTTTCTTAATGGAGCCTGTTGCCATAATTGCAACTTGAGGTTGATTAATAATTGGCGTTCCCATCACATTACCAAATCCACCTACATTTGTTAAGGTAAAAGTACCACCTTGAATATCATCTGGTGCTAATTTGTTTGCCCTTGCCCTATTGGCTAAGTCATTCACTGATTTGGTTAACCCCAAAAGATTCATTCCATCAGCACTTTTAATAACTGGCACTATTAAATTTCCGGTAGGCAGCGCTGCTGCCATTCCAATATTAATATTTTTTCTTTTAATGATATTGTTGCCATCAACAGATACGTTTATCATTGGGAAATCTTTGATAGCTCTGGCAACACATTCTATAAACATAGGAGTAAAGGTAATTTTCTCCCCTTCTCTTTTTTCGTATACTTTTTTAGCTTTATCCCTCCAAACAACCATATTGGTTACATCTGCTTCAACAAATGAAGTAACATGCGGACTCGTATGCTTACTCATAACCATGTGATCTGCAATTAATTTGCGCATGCGATCCATCTCTATGATTTCATCTCCACCAGACATGCTCACAGGAGGACGCGGCGGAACAGAATTACTCACTGCTGGCTTACTTGCTTGTGACGCAGAATTATTGGTTGATGCAGAAATAGGTGCACTTATGTTACCTTTATTTTGTACAAAAGCCAGAATATCTCTTTTAGTTACCCTACCTTCAGCTCCTGTTCCAGCAATAGTTTCTAACACTGACATGCTAATATTTTCTGCTTTAGCTATATTGAGCACCAATGGAGAATAAAACCTATTTCCACCGGCAGGCATCACTGTTTCTTGAGCTTTTGTGACCACCTGTTCTACTACCTGCACAGCTTCTTTTACTTGAGGAGGAGCAACACTTAATACAGGTGCTGACAAGGCAGCGCTACCTTCTAGTGCAATGATAGCAATGGGAGCATTAACAGGAACTACATCACCTTCATTAAATAAACGCTTAATTAATTTACCTGCTTTGGGAGATGGAACCTCCGAATCAACCTTATCTGTAGCAATTTCCAAAACAGTTTCATCTACAGAAATAGAATCACCTTCGTTTTTAGTCCAACGAATAATGGTAGCTTCTGCTATACTTTCGCCCATTTTAGGCATTACCAACTGAAATTCAGACATAAATTAATAATTTTTGGGATAATTATAATATCGAACAATGTTTAAGTTAAACCATAAAACTGCTCGATTTATTGGCAAATTTATTTTAAAAAACCAAATGACAAAACTTTTGTGTTCGAATACTACGGAACAGCCTATTTTTCAAGGGTTGACCATTCTAGTTGCATGTCAACTAGTTTGCGATAAATGCCCTTGTCATTTTGCATGAGGGCTTCATGTGTACCTACTTCTTTCACCGAACCTTGATCTAATACCAAAATCTTATCTGCATTTCTTACTGTAGAAAGTCTGTGGGCAATCACAATGCTGGTTCTATTTTTCATCAAATTATCCAGCGCATCTTGAACCAATTGTTCGCTCTCACTATCCAATGAACTGGTGGCTTCATCCAATAATAAAATGCTAGGATTCTTAAGAATTGCTCTGGCAATGGCAATTCTTTGCCTTTGGCCTCCACTCAGTTTGACTCCTCTTTCACCAACAACTGTCTGGTATGAATCTGGAAATCGATTAATAAACTCATGGGCATTAGCTTTTTTAGCGGCCTCAATTATTTGCTCTTTGGTGGCAAGCGGATTTCCATAGCTAATATTCTCTAGAATAGTACCGCCAAATAAAATCACATCTTGTGGCACAAAAGCAATTTGCTTGCGCAGTTCAGTTAAACCAAATTCTTTACTATCTATCTCATCAAAAATAATTCTACCACTGCTAGGTTCATAAAACTTGAGTAACAAAGATGCAATGGTACTTTTGCCAGCACCACTCCTGCCAACTAAGGCTACTTGTTCGCCACTTTTTACTTCAAATGACAATTTTTGCAACACAGGTACATCCTTTCTAGAAGGATATGAAAAAGAAACATCTTCAACCACTAGGTTTCCAGTAATAACTTGGTTAACTATTAAATTTAAATCCTTTAGTTCAACAGATTCAGTAGGTTCGCGTAATAATTCTCTCACCCTTTGCGTAGCTCCAAGGGTTTTTTGTAATTGAGAAAACATATCAGCAAAACCTGCGAAAGTTCCACCTACAAAAGCAGAAAAAATAACAAACATAGTTAAATCGCCAGTACTCAATTCGCCAGTGCTAATCATTCCTGCGCCATACCACATAACAAAAGAAATTGCACCAAACACGCTAAATATCATAAAGCTAACAAAAGCACCCCTAAATCTTGCATTGCTAATAGCCGTTTCAACAACACTAAAAATACTTTTTTTATACCTATTTAATTCATGTGGTTCACTGGTAAATGCTTTCACAATGGATATCCCTAAAAAAGTTTCTTGAACAATGGTGCCACTTTCAGCCAATTGATCTTGAGCTTTTCTAGCCATGTTACGAATACGAACTCCAAAAATAACCGCTACAATAGCAATGAGCGGAACCACAGACAACATCACTAAAGCAAGTTCTGTGCTGATCCAAAAAATAAAACTTAAACCAATAATCAAAGTAAATACACCACGAAGAAATTCGGCCAAGGTAAAAGAAATAGCATCTTGAATTTGTGACAAATCAGAACTAATTCTATTACTTAAATCGCCTACTCTGTTGTCGCTATAAAAATTCATTGGCATACTTAATAACCTTGCATATAAATCTATGCGAATATTTGCTAAAGACTTTTCTCCAACTTCAGTGAGTAAATAAATACGCATGAAAGAAAAAACAGTTTGAGCCGAAAGTTGTAAAAAAATAAGTAATAATATCGTATTCAAACTCCAATGCACTGTTTTTAGATGTAAGCCAAACTCAGTGCTTGGTATAGTTGGGGAATTGGCAGCTAAAACTGCTCCTGGGTTGGCTGCATCAATCATTTTACCCAATAGAAATGGAAAAATCATTGTACTTAATGCAGACAAAGCAATAAAAAGTAAGCTTAAAAAAAACTTAGTTTGAAAAGGTTTGATATATGCAAACAAGGATAATGCCTCTGCTATTGTTTCTTTATTTATTTTAGCTTTAACGGCCTCTTGCTCGAGTTTCCCGTTGCTATTAAAACTTTTTCTTGCCATAATTTGACAACAAATATAGTTAAAACCAATGTGTAAAAAACCTAAGAATAATGCAGTCCAATTAGAAATGTTACAGGATCACAAATTCAATGCTAAATTCCATTTGAATGCCTATTATCAGTACACCAGCAGAAACCCTTCTTTGAATGATTAAAATTACTTAAAATTGTAACATGATTAGAATAATATTGTGTTGCATGAGTATTTTACCGCTTGTTAAAATAACGGCAGCACCCTATGAAAATAAAATTTTTGATTCAAGGGTTCAAACCATTTTATTTAATAAAGCAGGAACAGAAGACAGATATCCAATCATTTCACTCAATAGCTTGGAAATATTAAAATTAAGCTTTGATATACTTGGGGCACAATCAGAAAATTTACAATATACCATTGTTCATTGCGATGCCAATTGGAATCAAACCAGCTTGAACCAAAATGAATACTTAGCAGGAATGACATTTGACAATATTCAGGATTTTAAATTTTCAACTAATACATATGTAAAATACGTTCATTACAACATACTGCTGCCCAATGAAAACATGAAACCTAGAATTTCTGGCAATTACATTGTAAAAGTATATCGTAATTTTGATGAAGAGGATCTACTCTTTACCAGGCGTATGTTGGTTTTAAATAATGCTTCCACCATCGAAGGACTCGCACGCCCCGCCACACTCGCAGAGCACAGATATACCAAGCAAGAACTTCAATTTACTGTAGGAATTAACCCTAGTATGGTTGTTAACCCATTGCAAGACGTATCCATAGTTCTGATGCAAAACAGTAGATGGGATAATGCCATAACAGAATTAAAACCCCAATTCATGTCAAATAATAAATTAGAATATAATTATTTGGATCAAACCCTTTTTAATGGTGGGAATGAATTTAGATTTTTTGACATTAGACAATTGCGCCAATTCTCTGCCAATGTGAGAAGTAAAAGGACTGATTCTGTGGTACATGTTATCCTAAATTTAGATGAAAGTAGAGGTGCCATGCAATATTTTAATTACCTCGATTACAATGGCAAAAGATTGGTTCAAAACAAAGAGGGAAATAACAGCGACATTGATGGAGACTATGCTTACGTAAACTTTTATTTATCATCTGTTATGGGTGTGCCGCCAGATGCAGAGGTTTATGTTTTTGGAGAATTTACAGATTGGAGATTAATGCCAGAATACAAAATGTATTATAATAAAAATAGGCAGAGATATGATTTGGAAGTCCCGCTTAAGCAAGGTAGATATGAGTATTGTTATGCTGTGAAAAATGACAAAGGAAGGCCAGATGAGTCTGTATTAGAAGGCAATCATTTTCAAACAGAGAATGAATACCTTGTATTAGTATATGCTAAAAACCTTCAATACCATTATGATGAATTAATTGGCGCTCGAAAATTTTCTACTCAAACACAATAAAATCAGCCAATTAACTAACAGCTTATTAAAAAAAATGTTTCAATAATTTCTAAGCAACTAAAGATAGATTTCTGTATTTTTGCAAATCAACATGAAGACAGAAATAACAGAAATTGATTTCGAAAAATACGAAACAGTAATTGGATTAGAGGTACATGCTCAATTATTAACAAATTCAAAAGCCTATTGTGCTGATCCTTATTATTATGGAGCTGAACCAAATACACAAATAAGTCCAATAAGCCTCGGACATCCTGGAACGCTTCCTAAGCACAACAAGCAAGTAATTATTAATGCCATTAAAATGGGATTGGCTTGTGAATCTAAGATTGCAAGCCATCAATACTATGCTCGTAAAAATTATTTCTATGCTGACTTGCCAAAAGGGTATCAAATTACCCAGGATAAAACACCTATTTGTACAGGCGGATATATAGAAATAAAAACGAAGGAAGGCGACGCTAAAAAGGTTGGAATAACCCGAATTCACATGGAAGAAGATGCAGGAAAAAGCATGCACGACCAAGATGTATATGATAGTTTAATAGATTTAAATCGAGCCGGTGTTCCACTTGTTGAAATTGTCTCTGAGCCAGAAATTAAATCGGGTGAAGAAGCTTATCAATACCTAACAGAGGTAAGAAAACTTGTGCGGTATTTAGATATTTGTGACGGAAATATGGAAGAAGGAAGTTTACGTTGTGATGCCAATATTTCTGTGATGCTCAAAGGTTCAAAGCAATTTGGAACAAAGGTGGAAGTGAAGAATATGAATTCCATGCGGAATGTGCAAAGAGCCATAGATTTTGAAGTAAAACGTCAAATAACAGCAATTGAAAATGGCGAAACTTTATACATGGAAACCAGAAACTTTGATGCGATGAAAGGTATTACGCTTACCATGAGAAGCAAAGAAGGTGCGAGCGATTATCGATATTTCCCAGAACCAGATTTACCACCCATTCATATTTCTCAACAATTCATTGATTCTGTAAAAGAGCAAATGCCAGAATTACCAAAGGCATTATATAAAAAGTTTACTGAAACCTTAGGATTAAGCGACTACGATGCACAAGTACTTACAGAAAATAAAGACCTTGCAGCCTATTTTGAAGGGATTTTAAAACACACAGGAAACACAAAAGCTGCAGCAAACTGGTTGATGGTAAACATTAAAGGATATTTAAATGATCAGGCCATTCATATTAATGATTTTGTCTTGCAACCAGCCAAAATAGCCGAAATTATTACATTAATTGATTCAAATAAAATAAGTAATAGTGCTGCCTCGCAGAGGCTATTCCCAGAGATGGTAAAAGAATATCACAAATCTGCCATTCAAATTGCCGAAGCATTAAATTTATTGCAGGAATCTGATGAAAATGAATTGCAAAAATGGATCAATGAAGCGATTGCAAAATATCCAGAAAAAGTAATCGAATATAAATCTGGTAAACAAAGTTTATTAGGTTTGTTTATGGGTGAGGTTATGAAATCAAGTAAAGGTAAAGCAGACCCAAAATTTGCCACACAATTATTAAAAGAAACACTCGAGAAATAATGTATATGAATAAGATAAAAATTACCTGTTTGGCATTGACCCTAATCTTATTATTTGGGGCCTGCAATTCAGATAAACCAGAAGAAATATCGGGTTTTACAGTGAGTGGTGAAATTACCAATGGAAAAGATATTAAACAAGTTAGTATTCAAGAACTAACTACAAGTGGACTGATTCTTCTGGATACCGCTACCTTGGATGCTTCTGGAAAGTTTACACTAAATGGTAAATTAAGTGAAAAAACATTCTGTATTCTCAGATTTACCAAAGGGGATATTGTATTGTTAGTTGATTCTAACAGCATCCTAAATCTAAAAATTGATGCAGAAAAAATAGAAAACTATGCCATCGAAAACTCTACTGAAAACAAGGAGTTAAAAGACTTATTTCTTTTAAACAATTCGTTTATGGCTAAAAGTCAGTCCATAAATGAACGATTTTCGCAATACAATGCAAATAATATAAGCCCATCTGTAGAATTAGAAATAAAGCAAGCATTTGATAGTTTACAAATGAATCATCAAACTGCTATTAAAGAATTTGTAGTAAAATCTACGAACTCTTTGGTACCCTATTTTGCTACTAATTTTCTGTTACCAGATGCAGAAGCAAGTTTTTTAACAACATTAGATAATGCCTTATACCCAAAATTTAGCAAATCTAAATATGCCATACAATTGCATCAAAAAATTGAAAAACTAAACAAAACTGCCGAAGGAGCTTCTGCTCCTGATATTGTTTTGAACGATCCGTTTGGAAAAAAGGTTTCTCTATCTGAATTACGTGGAAAAATAGTATTAATAGATTTTTGGGCAAGTTGGTGCGGTCCGTGCAGAATGGAAAACCCCAATAATGTTAAACTATACAACAAATACAAAAATGCAGGTTTTGAAATTTTTGGGGTAAGCTTAGACGATAACCGTGATGCTTGGATTGCAGCAATTAATAAAGATAAATTATTATGGCCGCATGGTTCAGACCTTTTGAAGTGGAACTCATCTGTAGTATCACAATATAATATTAGTGCTATTCCATATACCGTATTGGTAGATAAAGAAGGAAAAATTATTGCAAAGGAATTAAGAGGTGAGGAACTAGCATTTAAATTAAAAGAAATATTTGGATTCTAGGTTCAAACCGATTAACAATTAGATAACAATAAGGAAACATTCGCATAAGCCAAAAGTCTGAATATTACCTAAAAATTAAGAAATGGAAAACATAGGCAAAATATTAGTAGTAGACGATGAGGCAGATATTTTAGAATTTATTTCCTACAATCTCAAGAAAGAAGGATATGAGGTTTATACTGCGCCCAATGGCAAAGAAGCCTTACCTATAGCAAAAAAAATAAAACCAGATTTAATTTTATTAGATGTGATGATGCCCGTAATGGATGGCATTGAAACGTGTAAGAGAATTAAAGCAGATACTGATTTTGATCAAACCTATGTGGTATTTTTAACCGCAAGATCTGAAGATTATTCGGAGATTGAAGGATTAGATGCAGGGGCAGACGATTATATTGCCAAACCCATTAAGCCAAAAGTATTAGTTACCCGTTTAAATGCCATTCTAAGAAGAAAAATTAAGGAAATGGCAGCTCCATCTATTAAAGTAAAGGATTTATTAATAGATAGAGAGTCTTTTCTAATATATAGAGGTGATCAAAAAATTCAATTAGCCAGGAAAGAATTTGAATTATTATTTTTATTGGCTTCAAAACCAGGTAAAGTATTTACCCGAGAAAACATACTAGAAAAAGTTTGGGGAGATGAAGTATTAGTGGTAGATAGAACGATTGACGTACACATTCGTAAAATTCGTGAAAAACTAGGAGATGAATATATTGGCACTGTTAAAGGTGTTGGTTACAAATTTGAAATATGATTAGAAACCCAAAACCAATAGACATTGCGTTTCTGATTTCGCTGCTATTGGCCTCTATTATTGGAACCGTTACCTTTTTTATTAGTGAATGGGAATTTGTAAACACGGTAATTATCTTCACGCTCTGTTTTGGGCTTTCTTTCTTTTTATTTTTTTACACCCTAGAATTTTTCATTTACAGAAAAATTAAACTCATATACAAAACTATACATAGCTTAAAAACCCAAAAGTACGATGCCATCCTTAAGAATTTTGATTGGGATAAGGATCCTATTTCAGAAATGAATAAGGAGGTAATTAAATGGGCTAGAGACAATAAAATGGAAATAGACCAGCTTAAAAAACTAGCCGATTTTAGAAAAGAATTTTTAGGGAATGTTTCTCACGAGCTGAAAACTCCCATTTTTAATATCCAAGGTTATATTCATACCTTATTGGATGGCGCCATGGAGGATCCTTCCGTTAAAATTAGGTTCCTTGAAAAGGCAGCAAAAAGTGCAGATAGATTAAGTGATTTGGTAGCAGATTTATTAGCCATATCTCAATTAGAAAGCGGAGAACTTACCATGGAAAAAGAACGCTTTGATATTACCAGTATGGTAAAGGATGTATACGAGCAGCTCAGTAATAGTAAAGTGAATTTATTAATTAAGGAAGGTTGTAATGAACCTTTTTATGTTTTTGCAGATAAATATAGGATCAGACAAGTATTAGTGAATTTAATTTCGAATTCAATTAAATATGGCAATCAGAATGGAACCACCACGGCTGCATTTTATGATATGGATGAAAACATTTTAATTGAAATTGCTGACAATGGCTCTGGAATTGAACAAGAGCACCTCAACAGAATTTTTGAACGTTTTTATAGAATAGATAAAAGTAGAACTAAAGAGGGAAAAGAAGGGGGTACAGGCCTGGGATTATCTATTGTAAAACATATTATTGAAGCTCATCAACAAACCATTAACGTGAGAAGTAATTTAGGAGAAGGCACTACTTTTGGATTTACCCTCCAGAAAGCCTAAAAAAACTCATAAATCATAATTCTTCTAAAATGAGTGAAAAATTTATTTTTGCTGAATTGCAAATTTTCTTGGTAGGCTAAACAAAAAATATATATTTGCCAATAGCCAATTAATTACAACACAATGGTTAAGAGTTTAAAAAAGAAAATCAGAATGGAGTTTGAAATTAAGGCATCGCCTTCGATGCTTTACAATTATATCAGCTCCCCTTCAGGATTATCGCAATGGTTTTGCAACGATGTAGATATTTATAATAACTTCTACAAGTTTAAATGGGACGGAGATGAAAACATTGCTGAATTAATCAAAAAAACGCCAGGTAAAGGGATTAAATTTCGTTGGAAAGATGCGTTGCCAGAGGAGTATTTTGAATTCGAAATTCAACTAGATGAGCTTACAGATGATGTGGCGCTGGTTGTTACAGATTTTGTGGAACCTGAAGAAGAAAAAAATTCAATTCTTTTATGGGATAATCAGGTGCATGAACTAAAAACCTTGCTTGGAGGTTAATGATCAAAGCCTTTAAATTGAAGAAAAAACTCACTCAATCCGTCAAACAAATTCTCTTTGCTTTCAATTGGGTTAAATCTAACCATCTTAAAATAGGTCTTAGAAACTACTTCAACTTGATTTATTTCACTCAACTGCGATAATGGTTTAAAGTCTGCATTGCTTAAATCATTTTGCCAGAGGTTTGTGCCAATCAAAATATAATCGGTAGGTTCAGCCAATTTCAATATTTTTTCATATACATCTGCTTGTGTTCCTTGGAATATAACTTGAAATTGAATTCCCCTACCCCACCAAAACAAAGTTCTACAAACGAATTCAAAATTTGGGTTATTTATTTTTGGAAAATCTAAAACCAAATAAGGCAAATCTTGTAAGCGTTCACCAGCGCTTATTTTAAAAGATTCATGAGGGAATAAAGACTGTAAGTGTTCACCAGATTCTACCATTTGTGCCTTTATTTTATCTATGGCACTTTTCTTGATAAGCGGATACCAATCGTTTTCTATTAAACTGAATTCGTCATTATTCAATTTATTTGCCCATTTTTGTTCCATATTGTCAAATATAAACTAAGCGTGAAGAAATTTTATCTGTTTATTGTTAAGAACTACCTAAAAGCGTTTCTACCAACCTTTTTAATAGTAATGCTCATCCTGCTCATGCAAATTATTTGGTTGTATGTAGATGAATTAATAGGTAAAGGATTAGAATGGCAGGTTATTGCCGAGTTAATTTTTTATTTTTCGGCGAGTCTCATACCTCAGGCCCTGCCACTATCCATCTTGCTTGCCTCCATCATGACTTTTGGGAATTTAGGAGAAAGTTACGAATTAGTTGCAGCTAAAGCCTCAGGAATTTCTATATGGAGCATGTTCAGGCCCATGGCCATAGTAATGCTTTTTGTTGCCCTATTTGGTTTTTTTGTATCAAATGTACTGATACCTCAAGCTAACCTTAAAAAGGGTTCTTTACTCTATGATGTTCGACAACAAAAGCCTGCATTAGCTATTAAAGAGGGTGTTTTTAGCCAAGATATTCCCGGAATTACTATTCGAGTTGGCAAAAAGAATAGGCAAACACAAGAACTTCAAGACATTATTATTTACGACCAAAGAGAAAGTCAGCTACATCCTGTGATTATTTATGCCAAAAGCGGCCAAATGAGCAGTAGCGAAGATAACAGATACTTATTTTTAAATCTCATAGATGGTGGAAGATATGAAGAGCTAGAGCGTGTAAAAGGCTACTATTATTCACAGCAACATTCTACCATGACATTTAGGGAAGAACGCATAGCCTTTGATATGAATAGTTTTAAATTTAACCGAACAGATGAGAATTTATTCAAAAACCATTGGGAAATGCTCAATGTACTAGAATTAGGAACCGCCAGTGATTCATTGGATCATGCTGCCATTCATAAATTTGATGAATTAAAAGGTTTTGTTCGCCCTTATTACTATTTCAGTAAATACCAAATAGATAGTAACATTAACTCTAAAAAATTGAGCCCAATTATAATTACTAGTAAAGAAAAAAACCTAACGAGCCATTTTTATGATATCCCTGCAAGTACCATTTATGTGAATGCACTTAACTCTGCCCGCAGTGTAAAAAATATAGTAGAATATTCTATTAACGAATTTAAAGAATTAAACAAATTGCGGACTAGGCACAAAATTGAATGGCATAAGAAATTTGTTTTATCTATTGCTTGTATTGTTATGTTCTTTATTGGTGCGCCATTAGGTTCAATCATACGAAAAGGTGGATTTGGATTACCTATTGTGATCTCTGTTTTATTGTATGTTGTATATCATATCGTATCTCTCTCGGGAGAAAAAGCAGCTAAAACGGAGGCTTGGACAGCCATGCAAGGTATTTGGTTTGGTATTGCAGTTTTTATTCCCATCGCCTTCTTTATTACGTACCAAGCAGCCAATGACTCTCAGTTGTTTGACAAAAATTTATACTATAAATGGATGAGAACAATCAAACATTTTTTTAATAAAAAAGAAGAAAAGAGGGATACAAATAGGCTAATTAGCTAAATTTAAAAAATTATTATTATGAGTTGGTTAGAACAAATAAAGAATAAATTAGGCTTTTGGATGCTTGAAAAAAAAGTTGAAGTAAGAAAAGGTATAAACCCAATTCCCAGCTTTGAAAGTATTCAAGAGATTGGTGTAATATATAACGCAACGAAAGCCTTAGAAGAAGAACAAATGAATAGGATTGCTCATTTTTTGCGTGATCAGGGTAAAAAAGTTTGGACTTTGGGTTATGTTGATTCAAACAAACTACCCCACAACCGAAAATTTCACATCAGTTCGGAGTATTTTTGGAAAGAACAATTAAACTTTTTCAATTTACCTCAACCCGAAAAGGTAGGTCAATTTATGAACCATAATTTTGACTTATTAATGAATCTTTACTTTGACCCCATTTTACCCATGCAAGCGATGAGTTGTATTTGCCAAGCGAAATATAGAATGGGGGCTCAAATTGAAAATGGAATTCAATACAATGATTCAATTATAGATACAGGAAATGACCACTCTATTCAATCTCTTTCTGCCCAGATAGTCCATTATCTAAAAGTTATTAACCAACATGAATCTAACAAATAATGATGAAGCGAAACTTCCTTTAATGGAGCATTTTTATACCATACAAGGAGAAGGCTTCCATACTGGAAGGGCTGCCTATTTTTTACGTTTAGGAGGATGTGATGTGGGATGTGTTTGGTGCGATGTAAAGGAAAGTTGGGATGCAGCTAAACATCCTATGCATAGCATTGAACAAATGGTAAGCTGGGCAAAAAATTCTGGAACAGAAATGTGTGTAATAACAGGAGGAGAGCCTCTTATGCACTCGCTTGATACGCTTACCAAGGCCTTAAAAGAGGCGCATATTGAAACTAATATTGAAACTTCAGGATCTCACACCTTAAGTGGGACATGGGATTGGGTTTGCGTATCACCCAAAAAGTTTAAATCTCCCTTACCAGAGGTTTTAATGGAAGCAAATGAATTAAAAATAGTTGTTTACAATAAAAGCGATTTTGAATGGGCTCAAAAACATGCTCAGTTAGTAAAACCAAACTGTAAGTTATATATACAACCAGAATGGACCCAAAGAGAGAAAGTGACACCACTCATTGTAGATTTCTGTAAGTCTAACCCCAATTGGCATATTAGCTTACAAACACATAAATACATGCAAATCCCTTAAATAATCTTTTGGTTTTTAAGGTCTATGATGATTTTAGCCACTGCAGGGCAAATCAATGAATTTTGATAGGTGAGTGGTAGCTTTTGAAATTGATCTCGCTGCTGGGTATGTGGGTATTCTCTGCAAGCATTTGGTCTTGCTTCATAAACAGTGCAATGCTTGTCTGAACCCAAAAACGGACAAGGCATCGATTTAAAAACATAATCTTTGTCTTCATCTATTTTAAGGTAATTATCTGTAAATACCGCTGGTCTTAATTTTAATTTTTTTGCCAGGCGATCAATATCTTTATTGAGCAATAAAGGCCCTGTTGTAATGCAGCAATTGGCGCATTGTAGACAGTCAATTTGATTGAATGCCTCATCGTGTAAATCTTGAATAATACGGTCTAATTGGGCAGGCTTTTGCTTTTTTAGTTGATCTAAAAATTTCTTATTCTCAAGCTTATTTTTTGAAGATTGATCTAATAATTTTTGATAAGCAGCTAGCATTATTTTGATTCTGCTTTTAATTCATGCCCCATTTTATCCCGCTTAGTATCAAGATACTTTTTATTATGTGGATTTGGAACAACTGCTAAAGGTACATTTTCTACAATCTCTAAACCGTAGCCAATTAATCCGGCACGTTTCGTTGGATTATTGGTCATTAATCGCATTTTTTGCACTCCCATTGCCCTTAAAATTTGAGCACCTACGCCGTAATCACGCTCATCCATTTTAAAGCCTAGTTGCAAATTTGCATCTACCGTATCTAAACCTTGTTCTTGCAATTTATAGGCTTTCAATTTATTTACTAAACCAATTCCCCTTCCCTCTTGGTTTATGTATAATACCATTCCCTTTCCTTCTTTTTCAATTAGCTCCATTGCTTTATGTAATTGATCACCACAATCACAGCGCATGGAATGAAAAATATCTCCTGTTATGCAAGAAGAATGAACCCTAACTAGTACAGGTTCATTTTCTTCCCAGGTTCCCTTCTGGAGTACCAAATGTTCTTCACCAGTATCGGTTTGTTTGAATGCGGTTAACACAAAATTACCATACGAAGTTGGCATATCGACAGAAATTAATCGCTGAATAAGAGACTCTTTTTCTAAACGATAAGCAATTAAGTCTTTAATCGTAACCAATTTCATATCAAATTTTTGAGCAATTTTAATAAGATCTGGAACACGCGCCATGCTCCCATCTTCATTTAAAATTTCAACAATACAACCTGCAGGCTCAAACCCTGCTAAACGGGCAAAATCTATGGCAGCTTCTGTATGCCCTGCTCTTCTTAAAACTCCTTCAGGGCGTGCTTTAAGTGGGAAAATATGACCAGGTTTACCAAAATCTTCAGGTTTACTATTTGGGTCTATTAATGCCTGTACCGTTTTAGCTCTATCTTGCGCAGAAATACCGGTGGTACAACCTTTACCAAGCAAATCTACCGATACCGTAAAAGGAGTTTCATGCAGGGTGGTATTGGCATTAACCATGAGGTCAAGTTTTAATTCAGCACACCTACTATCAACCAATGGCGCGCAAATTAACCCCCTACCCTCACGTGCCATAAAATTAATTACCTCTGGCGTAACATTTCTGGCAGCTGTTAAAAAATCACCTTCATTCTCTCTATCCTCGTCATCAACAACGATAATCATTTTACCGTTTTGAATATCTGTGATTGCTTCTTCTATGGTATTAAATTTAAAAGACATGTTAAAGATTTGAGGGCGCAAATATAATAAAATTTCACTATTAACAGCCTGTTTCGCATCAACACCTTATTTGATTCTGTTAGGATTAGCAGCAGAAAAAATAATTAAAACAATGAAATGCGATAGCACATATTTATCTATCTTGCGCCCATGAATTATTTAAGGGCAGAAAATCTGTCGAAAAGATTTGGAGAGCGCATATTATTTGAAAACATCTCCTACACCTTAGCCAAAGGAAATCGGGTAGCACTTATTGCAAAAAATGGAACTGGAAAAACATCTTTGCTCAATTTATTATGCAAATGTGATGAGCCAGATGCTGGAAATGTAGTAATAGACAAACATATTAAATGGGCTTACTTAGCCCAAGATCCTCAATTTGAAAAAACAGATACTGTTTGGGAGGCCGTATTTAATTCTGACAACGAGGTTATAAAAGCCGTTGCAGATTACGAATGGTGCATGGAAGCCTTGCATTCAAATCCAAACGACGAACGTATTCAAAACAAATTGCAGGTAGCCATGGAACAAATGGATGTATTTCAGGCCTGGGATATAGAGGCAAGAGTACATACCATTCTGAGCCAATTAAACCTTCAACATCATTTAAATCATACGGCAGAACAACTAAGTGGTGGTCAAAAGAAGCGTTTAGCCCTTGCTAGGGTATTAATTCAGAGCCCCGATATGCTCATTTTAGATGAACCCACCAACCATTTAGATATTCCGATGATTGAGTGGTTGGAAGCCTATTTAAAATCTCAAGATATTACCTTGCTTTTAGTAACCCATGATAGGTATTTTCTAGATCATGTATGTAATGAAATAATTGAATTAGACTTGGGTCAATTATTCACCTATAAAGGCAATTACGCTTACTTTTTAGAGAAGAAACAACAACGGGAAACTTATCAAGCCAAGGAAGCTGATGAAGCCAGAAAATTGGCAAAAAAAGAATTAGAATGGATGCGCAGGCAGCCCAAAGCCAGAACCACTAAATCTAAAAGTAGAATTGATGCCTATTATGAAATAAAAGAAAAAGCTGCCTTTAAAAAAGATGATTCGCAAGTTGAAATTGTGATGCAAATGAAACGCATGGGCGGAAAAATTTTAGAGGTCAATCAACTCAACAAAAGTTTTAATTCCTTAAAAATTGCAGCAGACTTTTCTTACTTGTTTAAACCAGGTGAACGCATTGGTATTATTGGAAAAAATGGGGTTGGAAAATCAACATTTCTAAACATGTTGCAAGGCTTAGAAAAACCAGATTCTGGGAGTGTTGTTAAAGGAGAAACGGTGAAATTTGGGTATTATGGTCAGCAAGGGTTACAATTAAAAGAAGACAAACGAGTTGTAGAAGTAATAACAGATATTGCAGAATATTTAGAAGTGGGCAAAGGTGTTAAGCTTACTGCCATTGCACTGCTTCGCATGTTTCTGTTTGACCCAAAAAAACAACACAATTTTGTAAGCACACTGAGTGGAGGCGAAAAGCGTAGGTTATACCTTTTAACGGTTTTAATGGAAAAACCAAACTTTCTTATTTTAGATGAGCCAACCAATGATTTAGATATTGAAACTTTAAATGTATTGGAGGAATTTTTAGAATCTTTTGAAGGATGTTTGTTGGTGGTTACCCACGACAGATATTTTATGGACACGCTGGTAGATAAATTATTTGTATTTGAAGGCGAGGGTTACATCAGAGATTTTAATGGGAATTACCAAGATTATTTAAACGAACAAGAAGACATAAAAATTGCAGCATATGCTGCCAAACAAGAAGCCAAAGAGCCCAAAATAGCAGCTATCAAAGAAACACCTAAACCCCTTGAAAAAAAGAAACTTTCATTTAAAGAACAGCGCGAACTGGGTGAATTAGAAGAATCCATTGAAGCCCTCAATACAGAAAAGGCAAACCTAGAGGAGCAATTAAATAAAGGCAGCGAAAGTCATGAGGAGTTATTGGGTTGGAGCACTGCATTAGAAAAGATTAAAAGTGCGCTCGATGAAAAAGAGCTCAGGTGGCTAGATTTAACCGATTAATAACAATAAAATTTCATCTACTATTTCAATAATACCGGCACATGGACAAACCTAAAGTGATCCCATTTTCGAAAATGATCCTATTTGAGGATGAACATTTTATCTTCATAAACAAACCAGCTTTATATTCTTCACTAGACGACAGACATGGTGATGTTTTTTCTATTATTAGACAAGCAAAAAAATATGATGAAAACTTACAACTCTGTCATAGATTGGATAAAGAAACCAGCGGCGTTTTGGTAATTGCCAAAAACGAACAGGTATACCGAGAAATGTCTATGTTATTTGAAAAGCGTGAAGTAATGAAAATTTACCATGCCATGGTTCAGGGGCATTTACAAGTAGATGAAATGAGTATCAGTGCTCCATTGGGTCAAACCGCTAAAGGAATTGCAAAAATAGATAAGATAGATGGTAAGCCATCTGAAACATTGGTTCAAACACTTAAATTATATAAACATTATACCCTGCTCGCTTGCATGCCTATAACAGGAAGATTGCACCAAATTAGAATTCATTTGGCATCTCAAAATTTTCCTTTGGTGGCAGATACAACCTATGGTGGTACAATGCCTTACTTAGCTAAGATAAAACCTAAATTTAAAGAAGGGAAGTGGGAAAATGCCGAACCAATGATGAAACGAGTTGCACTTCACGCCTATGCCATTCGCTTCAATCTATTTGAGAAAGAATATCACATCAATGCACCTTATCCAAAAGATTTTGCGGTATTGGTTAAATTACTGGAGAAGTATGATTAAGAGTAACTGATAAGTCTATTGGCGAATTAACTTTTTCTGGAAGTAAAGCAAAATCGATCACTTCATACATTTCTTTAACATAGGTAAAGGTTAAATCACTCAAATAACTTTCTTTTATTTCTAACACATCCTTACGGTTTGCTTCGCATAAAATAATATCTGTAATTCCGGCTCTTTTTGCTGCTAAAATTTTCTCTTTAACCCCACCAATTGGCAATACTTTTCCGCGTAATGTTATTTCACCCGTCATTGCCAAATGTGGCCTAATTTTTCTTTGTGTATAAACAGATGCCAGTGAAGTTAACATGGTAATTCCGGCTGAAGGACCATCTTTAGGCACAGCACCAGCAGGAACATGTATGTGCAAATCATATTGATCAAATACCAACGGATCTATGTGTAATTTATCACAATTAGCTTTTAGGTAACTTAAGGCTGTAATGGCAGATTCTTTCATTACCTCACCCAAATGGCCAGTTAAAGTTAGTTTACCTTTACCTTTATGTAAAATACTTTCTACAAACAAAATCTCTCCTCCAACACTCGTCCAGGCTAATCCTGTAACTACACCTGCCACATCATTCCCTTGATAGGTCTCCTTTTCTCCTCTGTCAACACCCAAAATTTTAATAATATCTGCAGGCAAAACCTTTTTATTATAGGTATTACCCATTACTTTTTCACGCGCTATGTGACGAGCTACTGAAGCAATTTGTTTTTCTAAACCACGAACACCGCTTTCGCGCGTATAACCCTCAACAATTATTTTTAACACCTCTTCACTTAGTTCAAAATCTTTCGTTTTTAAACCATGATTTTCCTTTTGTTTTGGTATTAAATATTTCTTAGCAATTTGAACTTTCTCCTCTAAAGTATAGCCATTAATCTCTATCACTTCCATCCTGTCTAATAAAGCAGGTTGTATTTGATCCAAGGAATTGGCCGTAGCTACAAACATTACATGAGACAGATCATATTCAATTTCTACAAAATTATCATAGAAGGTAGCATTTTGTTCGGGATCTAATACTTCTAATAATGCACTGCTTGGGTCGCCTCTAAAACTCATACCCATTTTATCAACCTCATCAAGTACAAAAACAGGATTATTTGATTTTACTTTTTTAAGATTTTGAATAATTCTTCCTGGCATAGCTCCTATGTATGTTCGGCGGTGACCTCGAATTTCACTTTCATCACTCAAGCCTCCCAAAGCTACACGAGCATATTTTCTTCCCAATGCTTTAGCAATAGACTTACCCAGAGAAGTTTTTCCAACACCTGGAGGTCCGTAAAGACACAAGATTGGACTTTTCATATTACTCTTTAACTTGAGCACAGCCAGGTATTCCAAAATTCGCTGTTTCACTTTTTCTAACCCAAAATGGTCTTCATTTAAAATCTTTTCAGCGCGTTTTAAATCAAAATTATCCTTAGTAAATTCTTCCCAAGGTAAATCTAATAATAACTGTAAATAATTGAGTTGAATACCATAATCTGGCGCCATTGGATTGGTTCTGCGCAGGCGTTCTAATTCTTTTGCAAATGCATCATTTACTTTGGTAGACCATTTTTTATTCTTGGCTGCCTGCAATAAATTATCAATATCGCGCTCTGGAGAGTCTCCTCCGAGTTCCTCTTGTATTGCTTTAATTTGTTGCTGTAAAAAATAATCGCGTTGCTGTTTATCTAAATCTCCGCGCACTTTACTTTCAATCTGTGCTTTAATTTCTGCAAATTGAAAGTCCTTTTTTAATGCTTCTAATACCAAGTGTGCCCTTTTTTTGTAAGGCAAAACTTCAAGAATTTCCTGTTTTACATTGGTCTCAGCATTTAAATTTGAAGCCACAAAATTTACTAGAAAGGTTGGGCTCTTAATTTTACTGATGGCCATAGCTGCCTCACTAGGCATGTGAGGAGACATATTTATAATTTTTTGGGAATAATCTTTGATAGATTCAGAAAGCGCTCTGGCTTCATCATCTTCCTCAAAAACTGGCTCAGGAAGCGCTACTACATTTGCTTTTAGATAAGGGTCTGTACTAATGGTAGAGATTATTTCGAATCGTCTTTTTCCTTGAATAACCGCCATCGTGCTGCCATCAGGCATTTTAATCATGCGCAAAATGGTAGCAACAGTACCAATTTTATGTAAATCTCTCTCCTCAGGCTCTTCAATATCTGATGCTAATTGAGCAACAACTCCTACTAATTTATCCTTGGTTTTATTGGCCTCTTTAAGTAATTGAATTGATTTATCTCTTGCCACCGTAATAGGCATTACCACACCCGGGAATAAGATGGTATTTCTGAGCGGTAAAATTGGCAGACTTTCTGGTAGCGTTTCTTTATTCATGATATCCTCTTCCTCCTGACTTAGCAGAGAGATGAAATCGGAACTATCATTATCATCATTTATTATATTACTTAAAATCAATCTATCGTGCATTTTTCCCATCTTATTGTTGAACTAAAAATCTTAGATATCAATCTTTACAATCCTTGTGCCATTAGTTGAATACCTGACCAAAATACCTATCTATTAAAATAGCACCTGCCATAGCTACATTTAAACTTTCGGCCGAACCAATTTTTTCAATTGAAATACTTTGATTAATAAATGGCCTTAACTCATTACTTACACCTGTTCCCTCATTACCTAGCAGTAGAACTAGATTTTCTTCAAAATTAAATTTGCGTGCAGGTATTCCATTCATTTCTGCAGCAATTACCGGAAAATGGAGTGACTTAAAAAAAACTGACAAATCGCCATAATGTAGCTGCACCCTTCCTAATGAACCCATAGTTGCCTGAACTACTTTTGGGTTAAATGCATCTACTGTTTGATTACTACAAAGAATATTTTTGATGCCATACCAATCTGCCAAGCGAATAATGGTTCCTAAATTCCCTGGATCTTGCACGGTATCTAAAGCCAATACTAAGCCATTTACTTGGCTAGGTTCGAGCCGAAATAAAGGAATCTGAAACAATGCAATCACCTCACGAGTGCTTTTAAGAGTGCTTAATTGGGTCAATTCTTTTTCACTCAAACAAGTAATAGTGGCAAAATTGGGTAACTTTGCCTCATTCACTTTAATCCACTCAGCTAATGCAAAAACTTGTATCAATTTACAATTTGCAGCTAATAAATCTAAAACAGATTTGCTTCCTTCAGCAACAAATAGCTTATTTGCATATCGATTCGATTTGTCTGATAAAGATTTTACCAATTTGATAGTTGCTTTTGTTAACATGCGCTTTGTATTAATTCTTGCTATTTCGTTAGTAATGCTGCAGGCTTGCAATTTATCAAAACTTGCTCAAAAAGAAGGTGCATTTTTATATAAAAACAAAATAGTGATTAAAGAATCTAGAGAATCTAGGTTGTTTAGCAGTAATCTAGATGCATACATCAAACAAATACCAAATAAACGAATCTTAAACTTAACACGTTTAAACCTCAGAATGTATCAATTAGGAAACTCTTTCCCTCATACTTGGTTAGGCAATACCATACAAAAGAAAATGGGAGAAGCGCCGGTAATTCTTGATAGTAATTTAATTGAATCATCTGTTCGCGGTATTACGGGTTACCTCAGAACGGAGGGGTATTTTTATCCGAAAATCACTTACGAACTAATTGGCAAATCACATAAAAAAATAGTTATTTATAAGATTAGTACAGGTGAGGCTTACCATATTTATAGAATTGAACAGCACATTGCAGATCAAAAAATAGATTCCTTAGTTCAATCTCAATTTGAACTGAGTCATATTAGGTATGGTAATCCTATCAAGTTTGAAAACATGTTGAAGGAAAAAAATCGGATTGCGGACCAACTAAAAGATCAAGGTTACTTTTCATTTAACAAAGATTATATTGAATTTGATTTAGACACCGCCATGAAAAACTATCGGGCTATGGTAGGCTTAAACATCAGCAATCCAGAAGGTTTTAAAAGATATAATCCATATAAAATAAATCAAATCTTTATTGAAATTGAAAATAAGGATGATGGTAAACATAATAAAGATACCAATACCAATAGTCAATTTAGATATAAATTCAATAATTTCCCATTGCATCCTCAAGTGCTTGAAAGAGCCTTATTAATTGAACCTAAACAAACCTTTAATCAGACATTGTCGAGCATTTCATTTAATAGATTAAATGATTTGCAAATATTTAGGTCTGTTAATATGACTGCAGTTCAGCACCATGAAGAGACAGATACGCCGAGCCTAGATTACATTATTAGATTACAACCAAGCAATAAATATGATTTCACCATTGAGCCCCAAGCCATCACTTCAGATCAATCAAATCTAGTGACAGGTTCAACAGGAAGAAATTACGGACTAGCATCGCAAATTACCCTAACAGATAAAAATGTTTTTAATCATGCAGAAATCCTGCAATTGAGTTATCGCCTTTCTATAGAGGCGCAGCGTGGTTTTAATATACCTAGTTCAACATTTTTTAATAGTTTTGAATCAAATTTATCAGCAAGTTTAATTTTCCCAAAATTACTTTTTCTACCAAAATTAGATAGAAGGTGGAATAAGTATACAAATAAAAGCCAGTTAACTGCAACTTTTATTTGGGAGGAGAATGTAAATTGGATTCGGAATGTTTATGCGATAGGGTTCAGCTGGCAAAAAATTAGACCTTATTTCAGTCAATATTTTGTACCAGCAGAGATTAGTTATATCAAAACAGATTTTAACAACGATCTGCTCGCAGAGCAAAGTAAAAATGACCCATATTTACAAAGTGTATTTAATAATAATTTAGTGACTGCTTCTAGGTATGGTTTTGTATTTAACAACCAAGGAAACATAAGAAAGAAGCATTATACTTATATAAAATGGGATGTGATAGAATTAGCCGGAACACTAATAGATCAGTTTTATCCGATTTTAGGAATTCAATCAGATACTAGTTTCAATAAATTTTTAGGTGTACAATATTTTCAATATGCTAAAACTTTTGCAGATATTAGGTATAACCGTTATTTAGACGAAAATAATCGCTTGGCCTCAAGGCTAGCCATTGGTGTTGCAATCCCTTATGGAAACTCACCAGATTACGTACCTTTTGATAAGCGTTTTTTTACTGGCGGAGCCAATAGTATACGTGCATTTTTACCAAGATCTATTGGGCCCGGAGCATACAACGCAGCAGGTAATACAGACCGAAGTGGAGATGTTCGATTAGAATTTAACTTGGAATCCAGATTTAATATTTTAAATCATTTTATTGAAGGAGCCATTTTTGTAGACATGGGTAACATTTGGAGAATTAAAGAAGATGGGAGAAATGAGGAAGTATTTGCATTCAACACTTTTTACAAACAATTAGCCGTTGGTTCTGGCCTTGGGTTAAGACTAAATCTAGATTTCTTAATTGTGAGATTAGATGCAGCCGCCCCAATTATTGATCCACGGAAGCCATTAAATAACCGAAATGTATTAGGCAGCTATAGTGATATTGGTGTACTTTGGAATAATACAATTCTTAATTTTGGAGTTGGTTATCCATTTTAAATTTATTGAATCTGTTATTTATCTCGTACCAAAGTGAGTGAGCCTCTCTCAGATTTTGGAGTTGGGTTGCCATTCATGGCATAATTAAAAATAAAATAATAGACTCCTTCTGGGCACTCAGCACCTAAGTTAAAGTTATTACCATTCCAATTAATCCCATCATTTCCAAAACCATCCTTTTTTGTTTCAAAAACCCGGTCACCCCAACGATTGTAAATAACCAATTCGTAGGATGAATAACCAACAATATCAATATCAAATGCGTCATTCGTATTATCATTGTTTGGCGTGAAAATATTTGGAATATTAACTCGGGCATCGGCAGGTAGCGTAACCTTACAAATAGAATCCCAGCAATCTTGCGCATTATATGCAATAAGACAAACCGTAAAAGAACCGGCAGCACCGATAAAATTATGAGAAGGGTTTTCAAGGGTACTCCTATTTTTATCTCCGCTCATTGGATGGCCAAAATCCCATGCGTACCTCACTGCAAATTGAGATTTATTTTGAAATTGGATGAATGGTAATTTACTCTGATCCATATCAAAATCAGCTAAAACATCACTAACAGATATAAACTTATAAGCTGTATCAACACAAATAGCACCTGGAGAGAGTGGGTATAATTTTACCATATAAGTTAGCTTATTACCGTATGAATATTGTGTAAGGGTATCTGGGAACAATACCTGTTTAATAGGGGTACCATCGCCAAAATCCCAGACAAAAGCCGGAACAAGTTGAACCGGACGAGCAATTAAATCAAACGGTTCATCTTTACAAACGGTATCTGGGGCAATAATATTGGCACGTATAGAAGGTAAAACCCTAATGGTTCTAATTGGAGCATTTGCATTTAAAGAGTCAGGAAAACTCGCCAAGCAAGTTTTATACTGCCCTGTGAGCGGATTAAAGATTGTATCTTCCCCTACCACATAAATCCTATAGATACCCGCTTGGGTATAGATGTGTTTAACATTTGTATCTAGTTTAGTACTTGCAATAGCATTATTCTGATCTCTAAAATACCATACCCAATTTATCAGCGGATAACCTGTGGTATTTTTGAGTACCAACTCAAATGGAGCACAACCAACTGTATCAGATAGAATATCAAACCTGGGTCTTGGACCATCAATCCAAATAGGGATACTTGCAGAATCTGCACACCCATTGATAGATTCTACTCTCAACTTTACATTATAATTACCATTGGCAGTATAATCATGCACTGGATTTTGGACTAAACTATTATTTTTATTATCACCAAAATCCCAATCCCAAGCTATAATTTTATCATAAGGCAAATCACCATATAATGCAGATGAATCAAAATATTTAGACTCATCTGTAAATGGTAAAATTTGTGGGGCACACAAATACCTTGCCTGCATGCTTTTAATAGCTGCTTGCACATCCACTACTTTAACTTTGATAGCATATGCCAAGGTATCCCGGCATCCGATACTGTCTACCGAAACCATTTTTACAGTATAATTACCTACCCTATCATACTTATATTTAGGCATTGAACCAGAAGTCACAAAACCTTTACCATCTCCAAAATCCCAGTATAACTGTTCTTTACCAGCGGGAGCTCGACTTGGGTCGCGCCAATATTTATAAATAGAATTATAATAACTTACATCATCTTCCATGATAGCGCCCTTATTGAGACATACAATGGGCTTTTCGGGCTTGAAACTTCTAGCAAATCCAAAAAATGTAGTGATTTCATATCTTAACACACAATTCCTTGTATTCGTTATGGTAACAGATATTCGTTTTATACCCGGGGTAGTGAAAGTATAAAATTGACTTGGAATAATGGAATCATTTGGACCATAATTAAGCGTAAAAACACCTCCAGGCGCATTAAAATTTATGACCACCCGTTTTAAACTATCCTGAATGGAATCTACCATTGAAACCTTTACGCGCCATGGCCCGCAGCCCTCATTGAGGCGATCTACAGAAAAAACTGGATTAATTGGAAAAAATCTGAACATATTATGATACCATGCAGTATCGTAACAATCTTTCCCATTTTTATCTTTCCCATTTTTTATAATTAAACCAACAGTAACATAGCCAAGTGGATTACACGTTTTATTGTAAGAATGAAAAAATTGATTATCAAAAGTATCCACTCGAATCCATGCAGCATTAGGACAAGCAGAATCTGGCATATACCAGGCCAATTCTCTACCGCATAGTGGTAAAGTTTTTTTCAAATCAAAAATCACCACCTCATTTAAACAAGGAAAAGCTGGAGTGTAGGTGAGCCCAGGCCTAATTGGATTGCTTGTACTATCCCATCCAGCATCGGGGGCGGTAAGTTTCAGTGCCGCCTCACTCGTATCAAAACACCCCCTACTAACATCTCCTAAAATTAATTTTGCATTGTAACACTGGTCTTTGCCATCGAGGTATCTATGCCAAACATTCGCGCTATCTTTGCTGTACCTACAATTAACTCCAACATTGATATTATTTTTTGTATCGGTGGTGCATGGTGGAGCAAATGCATCATCAAAATCCCATAATCTATACATGGATCCGTTTCCATAATAACAAGAATTATCTCCTACCGGAGACCTAAATCTCACTGTATCATACACCTCACACTGAATACTATTAATAATTTTGTCTGCGCGGGTTTCAATCAATGATTTTGGACCATATACATAAACAGTAGTATCGGTTCTTGTGAAACAAGATCCTATTCTAACATACATGCGCACATTAAATGCGCCACAATCATCAAAATTGATAGAATCAGTGAATATTGAACTACTTGTATCTACCCTATTTGGGTTTCCAATTTTATAGTATGCCCAATACACATTGGCAATATTGGGATTATTAGATTTAAACCTAAAACCATTACCCTTGTAACACATGGAAGGGGTTTGAAAATAAATAGTACTATCAATTTTATAATTTTTTCCGGCCGGTGCCAAGGTAAAAGTATCACGGCAACCATTCTTATCAATAACACTTAACCTGGCATTAAACTCGCCCGCACTGGTGTATGTATGAATAAAGTTTGTCCAGGGGCTACTGGCTTTATTTCCATCCCCAAAATCCCATTGATAACTGCTTAATGCAGATAATGGCATGTTAGATGTATTATTAAATCGAACAGGAGTTTGATTACATTGAATAGTATAAGTGGTAGTAAAACTAATGTTTTGCATTTTGGCAAATACCGTAACATGATCTATTTTCTCTTTCCTAGAAATACAATTATTTGCATCTGTTACTTCCAAGACAATTGTATACACACCCCCTAAAGGATTTGCATAAGTATGACAAATATTGGTTGGTCCGCCTTGTGGCGGGCTATAAAAAGAACCATCTCCAAACAAAAATAGCCTAGTAGTGAGTGGTGCATTATCCAATCCTGGAGTAGATAAATCTTGCATACAACTTTGATTTCCTCTAAAACATTGTGTGAGTGCAGTACTCATATTAAAATCTGCTTTAGGATTATCTACTACATCAATCGTATCACCTGTAACAGTGCAAGTTGTAGCATTCGAAAAGGTAACGGTAAGTGTAGGTATAAACCGGCCACGTGAAGGGTATTGATACACCGGACTGCTCTGAGTGCTGCTAGCACTATTTCCAAAATTCCAAGCATAAGAAACAGGAGTAAAACCTGCATCATAGCTTACATTAAATAATAAAGTATTACCTAAACAAACCTTTTTGGTAGCGGTAGTAATTTTGCAGTTCTGCCCAAAAAGCAAAATTGGGAATATACCTAATAAGAGCAGTAAAAGTTTTCGCATACTGTTTTAAATTCTAGGGGAATATATGCAAAGTAGATAAAAAAAATGCTTAAATAGTTCTTAAATTTACAATTTATTAGCTAGGCGTTCAAATAAAAATTTAAGCATTAGCTTATTAATAAAAAAAAAGCTGCTCCAAATTGGAGCAGCTTTTATCTTTAAAATGTAATAGATTAGTTATTAAACTAACTGAACTTTAACTGCGCTTGGACCTTTTTTTCCATCTTCAGTTTCAAAAGTAACTTTGTTACCTTCCTCTATATCGTTCATTAAACCATTTGCGTGAACAAAAACATCTTTACCACCATCATCAGGTGTAATAAATCCAAATCCTTTGGAAACATTGAAAAACTTAACTGTACCTTGTGTCATTATATATAAATTGAGCTACAAAGATAAGCCAAGATTCCACACTAGCACTATCTTATTTATTTTCAAGCAATTATTTGTTTAGAAACAAGTACCTAGCCTTACTTAAACCTGAACAATATGGCTAACTAAAAATACTATTCAAATTTAAGGTGTTTTACAGATTCGCCAGAATCTCTTAATTCTATCAGTGAATCTATTCCAATTTCTAAATGTTTCAATACATAGTTTTGTGTTACACCCATATCGCTTTTAGAAGTTTTTACCCCTTCTGGCACCATTGGATTATCGCTTACTAAAAGCAAGGCTCCCTTTGGAATCTCGTTCACGAAACCAGTAATGAAAATGGTTGCTGTTTCCATGTCAATTCCCATGGCACGTGTTTTTCTGAGGTATTCTTTAAACACCTCATCATGCTCCCAAACACGCCTATTAGTAGTATAAACTGTACCAGTCCAATAATCTAAATCATGTTTTACAATGGTTGCAGAAACAGCCTTTTGCAATCTAAAAGAAGGTAAGGCAGGTATTTCTTGCATAATATAATCATTGCTTGTTCCTTCACCACGAATTGCAGCAATAGGTAGAATTAAATCACCAATTTTGGTTACTTTTTTTAGCCCTCCACATTTCCCTAAGAATAAGGCAGCTTTAGGATGAACAGCACTAAGCAAATCCATGCATGTGGCAGCCATGGCGCTACCCATACCAAAATTTATAATGGTAATATTATCTGCAGTTGCTGTTTGCATGGGCTTGTCTCTACCCATTACCTCCACATTGAAACGTTTAGCAAATAAATCTACATACAAAATAAAATTGGTAAGCAAAATATATTCTCCAAACTCCTCTAAAGGTCTGCCTGTATATCGCGGCAGCCAATCCCTCACAATTTCCTCTTTCGTTTTCATAGAAGCAATATAATACGTTTTGATCCAAATAAAAACTATTCAGAATCCTTCATACCTTTAAATACACCGCTCATTAAATCAGAAAACTCATGCCCTTTTGCAAGCGGAGTTCTACTTAATAAGCTAAATTCTGCCAAACCATGCAGAAGCAACTCCATTAAAATTAATTTTTCTGACTCAGATTCTGCTGGAAATTTTGCCTTCACCAGTTCACCTAAGCCCTCAACAGTTAATAAAGTATTTAGGTAATGTTCGTCTCTACTTAAACTTAAAGCACTCACCGTATATCCATCATTAAACCAATTTAAAATAGTAGCGTATGGATTAGACTGTTTTGACCTTTTAGCCTTTTCTGGATCAGAAAACTTTTCTAAAAACAAACTGCGAATAGCTTTTCCAATTAAATTTTGTGCTACATTCTTTGCACCTTCTAATTCTCCTTCATAAACTAATTCAACCTTACCGGTAATACTGGGTAATACGCCAAAAATATCGCTTATTCTAGCTTGAGTTTTTGAATCCTTATTTAATAACATTCTGCGTTCGGCAGTACTATACAAATTTTCTAAAGCACTGATAGTTAATCTTGCAGAAACACCACTTTTCTGATCTACCCAGTCACTTGCGCGCGCCTCCATAGCAATATGTTCTATTAAATTTAATAGGATATCTGAAACATCAATAGCTTGGCGCTGCAAATCGCTAATATGAGCCTCTTGAGAAGTTACCTGTTTAGCTAATGCAATTGTTTTAGGATAATGGGTTAAAATTTGACTATCAATTCTATCTTTAAGAGGTGTTACAATACTACCTCTATTGGTATAATCTTCTGGATTTGCAGTAAAAATGAATTGAACATCTAATGGCAAACGCAGTTTAAAACCACGAATTTGCAAATCACCTTCCTGCAAAATATTAAACAAGGCTACCTGAATACGAGCTTGTAAATCTGGCAATTCATTTAACACAAACAAGCATCGATTACTTCTGGGAATAATACCATAATGAATAACACGCTCGTCATTAAAATGCAATTTTAAGGTAGCCGCTTTGATGGGATCAATATCTCCAATTAAATCTGCTACAGACACATCTGGAGTAGCTAACTTTTCAACATATCTATCTGATCGGTTCAACCAAGAAATTGGAGTTTTGTTGCCTAACTCAGCAATTAAATCATGTGAATACTTGCTAATAGGTTTTAATGGATCATCATATATTTCGCTTCCACTAATATATGGAATTTCTTCATCCAATAAATTAACCATTAGCCTTGCTATTCTTGTTTTAGCTTGCCCTCGTAACCCCAATAAAATTATATTATGCTCAGACAGGATAGCTGTTTGTAATTGTGGAATCACAGTATCTTCATAGCCATGAATTCCTTCAAAAGGATTAGTGCCTGTTTTAAGTGCCTGAATGAGATTATCTCTCATTTCGGTTTTTATGCTTTTACTAGCATATCCCCATTTTATTAACTCGCCTAAATTTTCGGGCTTTTTCTTTTTATTCATGTATAATTAACGTAATTTCTTTTTTCTATTTTTCTCAAAATCTTCGAATACAAAATCGCCTAAGCCATTTAGATTACTGTAGTATGCTTTTCCATTGTTAGTTTCTGTAAACTCTTGAACAAACTGCTGCAAATACGGGTCACTGGCAATCATAAAGGTAGTAATAGGTATATTTAACCTCCTGGCTTGAGCTGCCATATTAAGGGTTTTATTGATTACTTTCCTATCTAATCCAAAACTATTTTGATAATACCCATTACCTTCTTTTAAACAAGTTGGCTTACCATCTGTAATCATAAAAATTTGTTTATTAGGATTTCGTTTTTTACGAAGAATTTCAAGCGCCAATTCTAAACCGGCATAGGTATTAGTATGATAAGGACCAACTTGCAAATAGGGTAAATCTTTTATCTCTATTGGCCAGGCATCATTGCCAAAAACAATGATATCTAAGGTATCTTTAGGATACCTCGTTTTAATTAACTCGGCTAATGCCATAGCAACCTTTTTAGCAGGAGTAATGCGATCTTCTCCGTATAAAATCATACTGTGTGAAATATCTATCATGAGAACCGTAGAAGTTTGTGTCTTATAATCGCGCTCTCTAACAGATAAATCTTCTTCTGTAAGTTTAAAGTCTAGGATGCCATGATTAATTTGGGCATTTTTAATACTGGTATTTAAGTCAATTTGATCCAATGAATCGCCAAAAGTAAAGGGTCTGATATCACTATTTGCTTCATCGCCCAATCCGCTTTTTTGAGTAGAATGATTACCCCTTGTACCCTTCTTTAATTTTCCAAAAACCTCATCTAAACTATTTTTACGAATGCTCTGATTGGTTTTAGCAGTTGGAGTAATGGTGGCATCTACCAGATTCTCTTGAATATATCCCTTATCTTTTAAATCCTGAATAAAATTACCCATACCATAGGATGGATTGCTTAGTTTGTGCTGATTATCCAATTGGTTCAACCAGTCTAAGGCCTCTGTTACATCCCCATTTGTATATTGAAGAAGCTGTAAGAACAAATTGAGCAATTGTTCAAAACCTTTTTCTTGGTTAGATTGGGCAATGTATTTTGAAAACAGGTATCCGTTCATGATATGTTTAATTAAACTAGGAATGTTAAAAATAGTTTTTTTTTATCAAAATTACCTGCAATGAAAGAATCTAACTATTTTTGAAAGATGAAATTACGACTAATTATTCTACTAAACATTCTGTTTCTGATTCATGCACAATTAATTGCTCAATCAAAAATATGTATCAGTTTCTATAATCAAGAAAATTTATTTGACACCTTAGACACACCAAATAAAGATGATTCAGAGTTTTTGCCACAAGGAACCTACGCCTGGAATAGCGAAAAATATTTCAATAAATTAAACAATATGTCTGCGGTGATTACCCAAATTAATCAAGGAAAAGGTCCAGATTTTATAGGCATGTGCGAAGTTGAAAGCCATTTAGTCGTAGATGATTTAACTAAAACATTAAGTAAAACAGGGAAAACATACCAATACATTTGGCATGATAGCAAAGATGAAAGAGGAATAGACAATGCTTTATTGTATAAAAAAGAATGGGTGCAATCAGTTCAATCAAAATTATTTGATATTAACCCAGACAGCATTGGAGGCAGTATCACAAGAGGCTTATTGATGGCAGATTTTACATTAAAAAACCAATCTAGACTGGTTATTTTTGTTAATCATTGGCCCAGCAGAAGAGGCGGTGAAACAGAAAGCGAGCCTAAGCGAATTTATGTAGCTAGCTATTTAAAGCACTTGTGCGATAGTATCCAAAAAAAGGACCCTAAAGTAGCTATTGTTTTAATGGGAGATTTTAACGACCACCCAAACAATATCAGTATAAGCAACTTCCTGAAAGCTAAAGAAAGCATGCAATCGCTTGATAAAAACGATTTTTATAATCCCATGTATGCATTAATGAAAGAAGGAAAAGGATCCTATAACCACAGAGGCAATTGGAATTTTTTAGATCAGTTTATGCTGAACCAAAACCTGTTATCAGGTAAAGGGAAATTAAAGTATCTAAACCAATCTGCTCAGGTATTTAAAGAAGAATTTATGTTAGAAACTGAAGAGAAATATAAGGGCAATCCAAAACGAACCTTTGGCGGCAAAAAATACTTGAATGGCTATAGCGATCACCTACCTATTTATATGTATTTACAATTAGATTAATCGTGAATCAACCAAATGTTATTAGTAACCCTGCAGGGCAAAAAACATTGTTCCTGGCTGAGTTAAACGAAACCTATCATTCAATTTATGGTGCGTATGTAGAAAGTAAACATGTGTTTATTGCTGCTGGTTTGCATCATTTTTGGGATCATTATCAACCAAATAATACTGCTATTTTGGAGATTGGTTTTGGCACCGGCTTAAATGCCATGTTAAGTTTATTAGAGGCAGAAGAACGTTCCTTGGCAATCACCTATCATAGTTTTGAAACCCTACCACTACCCTATTCATTAGTTCAAGAATTAGACTACCACAAACACTGGGACGAACAAAGCGAAAATTTCTTCATGAAAATGCATGAATGCGATTGGGATAAACCAGCTCAGATTTCAAATTTTTATACCCTTCAAAAAATAAATAAAAGCATTCTAAATACCGCAGTAGAAAACCAATACCATCTCATCTTTTTTGATGCTTTTGCACCCAACAAACAAGCAGAAATGTGGAGCGAAGTTATTTTTAAAACCATGTATCAATCACTCCATCCTGGAGGAATTTTAGTAACCTATACAGCAAAAGGTGAAGTAAGAAGAACCCTAAGCGCTATTGGGTTTGAGGTAGAGAGAATTGAAGGACCTCCGGGGAAACGACACATGCTAAGAGCATACAAAAAAGGGTAACATGAAGCAATCAAGGAGCTACGATTTTCTTATAATAGGTGCGGGAATTGCAGGTTTAAATCTTGCCTGGCAATTAGAAAAAATGCAAAAGAGTTTTCTAATCCTAGACAACACTGGTGAACACAAAAGCAGCATAGTAGCAGCCGGAATGTTTAATCCCATCAGTGGAAAAAGGATGACTGTCAATTGGCGAGTAAATGAGCTATTAGCATCCTTACACCAAACTTTTACAGATTTTAAAACCCTATTAGGGCAAGACTACCTCATACCTGCAAGTATTGTTCAAAGCTTTGGAAATACCAAGGAAAGTAATGATTTTAGCATTCAATTAGAGAAGGCAAATTTTAGTCAGTTCGTAAGTTCAACTCAAGGAGAAATTAAAGGTTTGAACCAAGATTTTGGCTCGTTTGAGGTCATGGGATCAGGCTGGGTAAAAACCAAGGAATGGATAAGCGATTTTCAAAACTATTTAATGGAGCAAGGAAAATTAGAAAGATGCAAAGCAGATTGGAAAGATATTGTCTGGCAAAATGGAACATGGAATTGGCAAGATTTACATGTTAACAAGGTTGTATCTTGCGAGGGATATCAATATCAAGAAAATCCTCATTTTAATTGGTTGCCATTTAAACTTTGTAAAGGTCAGGTATTGCATATTCGTTGTGCAGACTTAAACAAAGAATACATACTTAAAAAAGGCGTGTACTTGGTTCATCAATTTGATGATGTTTATAAAGTTGGTGCTACCTATGAATGGGATTTTGAAGATGAAAAACCTAATGAAGAAGGTAAAATGAACCTCATTGATAAATTAGATAAACTTCTCACCTTACCCTATAGCATTCTCTCTCAAGACTCAGGCATAAGGCCAACAACAAGAGACAGAGCTGCCATATTGGGTGAACATCCGGCAATAAAAAACTTATATTGTTTCAATGGATTAGGTACTAAAGGAATGTTACAAGCTCCCTTTTTGGCCAAACATTTACTAGAAGCCATTTATAACCATTCTGAAATAGACGCTAAAGTAGACATTAAACGATTTTATTCATTCTACTCTAGTAGTCAGAATGAATGATTGGTGTAAAAATAATCTCAATCCCTTGTAAACTTGCCCCTATTTTGCAGTATGGAATGGAGCATTGAAAAAATACGATTAGACCTAAAATATACGTGGAAAATATCCAGAAATAGTAGCGCTTACAAAGAAAATTTAATACTCACCTGTAAAAAAGATTCAACAATTGGTATAGGCGAAATTGCCCCCAATGTGAGGTATCAGGAAACACCCGAAAACATATTAGCTCATTTTACTGACATGGTAAACGAGTTGAACCAATTGCCTTTTTCTGACAGGGAAGTAAACCATTTTATACAGAATCAAGCCATCCCCAATGCCTTAAAATTTGGGCTAAACGCTGCTTTTACAAATGCCTACTGCCAAGATACCAAACAAAGTCTTCACTCCTATTTAGGCATTCCAAAACCCAAGCAAGTAGCCAGTTGTTACACACTACCCATCATGGAGATGCAGGAGCTAATGCCCTTTTACAAAGAGTATGAATTGCATCGGTTCAAGCAAATAAAAATAAAAGTGAATGATGCCAGTGGTATTGAATTGGTAAAGGAAGTTTTAGCCTTAGGTGCACAAGAAATTATGATAGATGCCAATGAAGCTTGGAAAAATGTGGAGGAGTTGATACGATTTACAGAATCAATTCAAAAACTTCCTGTTTTATTTGTTGAACAACCTATGCCTGCTAGTTTTATTGCCGAATATAAACACCTCAAAAAGCATAGTAAATTGCCCATTATGGCAGATGAGAGCGTGTTGGCTGAACCCAACTTTGATGAAATTGAACAGCAGTTTCATGGGGTAAATATGAAATTGATGAAAGCAGGTTCTTACCAAAACGGCATCCGTATATTACAAGAGGCCAAACGCAGAAATATGATTTGTATGATTGGCTGTATGATAGAAACTACTATGGGCATAAAAAGCGCGTGGGACTTATGTTCTTTAGCAGATTACGCAGATTTGGATGGTTGTTTAATTGTAGCTAATGAACCCTTTCATAATTTATACGAACAGGATGGTTATTTTTATGAAAAGGGATAAATAAGATGTTGGAAACACAGAGCATTTCAAACATAAAAAAAGAACTTTCTTATTTATCAGCGCCCGAACTCAGTGCAATTATTTTGCGATTGGCCAAGTATAAAAAGATAAACAAAGAGCTTACGCATTATTTATTATTTGAAGCGCATGATGAAGAAAGTTTTATTGAAAAAGTAAAACATATCATCAACGAGCGCTTTAAAGACACACCCAAAAACAGTTCTTATTTAGCTACTAAGCAAATTAGAAAAACACTTCGACTAAGCAATCAATACGCAGGATACAGTGATTTGGTTCAGACCGAAATTGAATTATTGCTTCATTTCTGCAGCCAAACAAAACCCTTCATAAGCTTATACAAAAATCAAATTGTGTTAAGCAATTTGTACACAAGACAAATCCAGAAACTAAAAAAGCTAATCTCCAAATTACATGAAGATTTGCAGTATGATTACGTTAGTCAAATTATGAATTATGAGTTATAAATTATGAATGGGTTTTGACTTATTTCATAATTAATAATTCATATTTCATAATTAAAACCTGAGTGCATCAATTAAATCGGAAGCCATTATTCTAGCATACTTTTTTTGCGCTAATTGTTCTGCTAATTGTCCGTGCCAATTAACGGCTAGTTTTGCAGCTTCTATTGGGGGGAACCCTTGCGTTAAGAGCGAAGTAATGATACCAGTTAACACATCGCCGCTGCCTGCAGTAGCCAATAATGCATTGCCAGAACCATTGAATATTACTTTCCCATCCTTGTTTACGATCTGGGTAAATCTTCCTTTTAACACAATAATAACTTGCCATTTCCGCGCAACATGTTGGGCTAATTTTAATCGTTCAAACGTGTTTTGGTTCGAACCAAATAAGCGATCAAACTCCTTGGCATGCGGCGTTAAAATAGTTTGTGGAGGGATGTTAAAATCTTGTCCTTGTTGCTTGGCTAATGCCAAACAATTAAGCGCATCTGCATCCAATACCAAAGGCAAGTTTGTATTTTCTAAAAAGTCTATCAATGCGGCTTGGGTTTCTGGTGCGGTGCCTAATCCCGGACCCACGCCCACCGCAGTATAAGGTTTTAAAGATGGAAACTCGCTTATTGTATTATCAGAAATATCTGAACTAAGCATAGCCTCGGGAAATGCGATTTGTAAAATATCATTTGCCTTGGATGGCACATGAGCGGTAACTAGTCCGGCCCCACTGCGTAAAATGGCCTTGGCGCTTAAAATGGCTGCTCCCATTTTTCCTTTGCTACCAGCTACTAGTAAAGCATGTCCGTTTTGCCATTTCTGAGCAAAATCATGTAAATTTCTTTTAGGCAAATCAAGTTGTTGTTGATAGGTGAAATCAGTATCAGTTTGATCCAAAAAATCTGGATGTAAACCAATATCAATGACCTTAAATTCACCAACAAATACACCTGTTTCGGGAAATAAGAAAGCAGATTTTAGCGCTTGAAAGGTATATGTATTTTGGGCTTGAACAATAGCTGATACATCTTGTTTAATGGCCAAATCTGCATCGCCAAATAAACCAGATGGTATATCAATAGAAACCGTATAAGTAGCGTTTGAATTGATGTATTGAACACAGGTTGCTGCTATACTTTGCAATGGCCTTGTTAATCCTAAACCAAACAAAGCATCTACACAAATATCTAAATTACGTAATAATGTCAATTGTTCTTCCGATTCTATCCATTGAATGGGCACATCTATGGCTTGCGCTCTTTGTAAATTTATCTCAAAATCTATGCTGCCTGTTTCTTTTAACTTTAATACACAAACCTGCACTTGATAGCCTTCATTTTTAAAATAACGGGCCAATACCAATCCATCGCCACCATTATTTCCTTGCCCGCAAAACACAAAAATTTTCTTTTGAATGAGATTAGGAAACTGGATTAATAAATCCTCTTTTAAATAGGCAAAGCAGCGCGTGGCAGCGCGTTCCATTAAACCTAAACTACTTACAGGTTCGTGAGTGATGGTATATGTATCCCAATCTTGCATTTGGGAAACCGATAAAATTTTCATGAGCTAAGGTTATTTTTCTCTGATTCATATGCCACTGCAATTTCGCATAATTCATGGTACCAAGCATCACCAAATTTGGCAATAAGCGGTTCTTTTAAAAACTGATACACCTTTACCTGTTCCTGTTTACCAAGCGCACAAGCGGCGCTGCAAATATCCCATTTGTGATAATTGAGTGCTTCGTAATCGCCCACCTTTACAATTCTAATAGGGTATAAATAACAAGAGATGGGCTTTCTAATTGTAGATTGGCCGGCCAAAAAACTTTGCTCTATGCCACAAGAAAGCAAACCAGTAGCATCGCGCTTTACAAAATTACATTCGCCACTCTTAAGGCAAGTAGTATTCCACTCGTTGTCTTCATCTTTTTCAAAACCACCCTTTGTGGCTATATCTTGCAAAGACACTTCACTTAAGAATGGCTTTATTAATTCAAAATTCGCTTCAATTTCAAGTTTTTCTTTTTCTGACACAGGTGCACCAGCATCTCCCTCTACACAGCAAGAACCCTTACACGCACTTAGATTACATATAAATTCCTTTTCAAAAATATCTTCAGAAATAAGCGTATTGCCCAGTATGATCATGGGGTAAAAATAATGAAATTTACATTTGAATTCCGAAAATCCTATGATCACCTCTTTAGTATATTTAATTTGGAGATAATTGGGTATTCAATGAGTAAGGAGATATTTTTAGAGCCATTGGCATGTTACCTGGCGTTTCGAGCAGCGGAGGAATTTACTCGGCTATTTCTGTGCGAGGCCAAGGAGTAAGAGATAATGTATACATGGTAGATGACATTCCACTCACAGAGCTTGGTCATTTGGAAGGAAACAGTTTTTTTAATGACCCAAATGGTGGTAGGTTCAGCATATTTGCGCCCAGAGTAATAGATAATGCCTTGTTTTTAGGAGGCGGATTTAGCTCAGAATATGGAAGAAGAAGCGCATCGGTATTGGGTTTAACTATTAAAGAGGGCAATAATCAAAATGCCATCATAGATGGGCAGACTGATCTTTTGGGCATTACCCTTAATTATGACGGCCCAAGTAAGGTGTTTAAAAATACCAGCATTTTTGTTTCAGCTAGGTATCAAAACTTTTATGGTTTGGTAAATTTAATAGGACTAAAAGATATTGGCTTACCGATTTATGGCGACTTCATCCTAAAAACAAGCACGCGTATAAATCAAAAAAATAAATTGAATTTTATCGCCATTATTAGTCCAGAAAGCTTTGTTAGAGATATAAATAATGTGTACGAAGACAAAAAATTGAACCTGCTTTACTTACCTGATTTTAGAAGAAATAAGATGGTTTACGGATTGAACCTAAGCACTCAAATTAATCGAAAAAGTTATTTAAAAAACATATTATATTTTAGCTCGTATACCTCTGACGTTAGGGTGGGTAGAGCCTTTCCTGAAACCGACACCTTAGGAATCTTAGTAAACCCGGTTATTCCATTTATAAGCAATATTCAGACACAAAACTATACCGAAAACAAAATTGGATATCGCTTGCTACACCACATTCACTTTAACCAAAATAACAAGCTGGCCACTGGAATTGAAATAGACGCATTATCTCTTAAAAATGAAAGAATATTTCTTTACAACGATACCAATTTTGTATACAGAAAGAGCGATTTAATGCAAGCCAATCAGCGTTATCAGGTTATTATTCCTGCTATGGTTAATGCCGCTTTTGAAGATACCCGATTCAACCTATCTGGTTTTGCTAACTATTCTACCCTAATAGGAAAACGTTTATCTATTCATGCAGGCATACGCTACGATTATACTGGGTTTTCTAATCAACATGTTATCGCACCAAGGCTAAGCGGAAGTTATTTTATAAATGAAAAAAACAGCTTAAATTTCGCCTACGGTAAATATTATCAAGAACCTGTTTATTCAGACATTGCAGATCAACCCAACGGCAATACCTTAAAAATGGAAGAAATAACCCAATTCATATTGGGATATAAATGGCACTTTAAACCCGACCTTAAGTTTACCGTTGAAACCTGGTTTAAATCATTTGACAATTTAGTTACTACTCCAATCAATGGAACAGTTTTTAAGAATAACATGGGTAGCGGCTACGGACGTGGCTTGGATATATCGGTAACCAAACGCTTAGTAAAGAAATTTCATGGACAAATTTCATATTCTTTCATGGAAATAAAACGCAACGACGGAGATGGGTTAGGCGATTATAACTTCGCCTTTAGTCAGCCGCACCAATTTAACCTTATGTTGAGTTATAAACTCAATACTCATTTTACCTTTTCTATGAGGTATCGTTATGCTACTGGAAAGCCAAAAGACAATTATATTATTCATAGAGATATTTTAAACCAAAGCAATCAAATTCGATATTCAAAAGAACTGATAGGTAGAAACCTATTACGCCTGCCCAATTTTAATAGCATTGATATTCGGGTGAACTACCATTTCAAATTTAGGACGGCAAACATGACTATCTTCTTCGACATCGTAAACATTGTGAATAAACAAATTGCCAACAGCGAAAGCTTTAATTACTTAACGGGCCAAAATTATTTTGATGGCTTGGCCATTTTCCCAACCGGTGGGTTAAAGTTTGAGTTTTAAGTGGTTTTTAGGAGGAGAAAAGAAGCAGGTAATTTTATTTCATTAGGGGATTTACACCTACGCTTTGCGGAATGTTGAATTTTAAAGTACTTAGCAATCAATATACCATTAAAATTGATGTAATATAGAATATTCAATTAACCACCTTTGTGTGTTGTTGTGTGTGTAAGGCCTTCCAAATGTTGACCACATTCCAACATCACAACAACAACAAAATAATTTATTAATTAAGAAAAAAGTCTAATTTAGCGCTGTACTAAAATTGGGGGCCTTACGGTTTCGGGATTTCCGTTCGGGCGGGTTTCAGAGCACAAAGCTGTCAACCAGCACTGAACTTGAATAGAAGCACAAAGCTCCAAGTTTGCACATCACCCCGCCTGACGCAAAACCCGTGTTAGCAGTAGGCTTTTTTAGTTTAAGTTTCTATATTCCATTGGTGTTTTACCGGTCTTTTGTTTAAAAAGTTTATTAAAGTATTGTGGGTATTCAAAACCTAAATTAAATGCAATTTCGCTAA